>PDSL01000030.1 GCA_002748455.1 Ilumatobacter coccineus | reverse complement strand
AGGAGTGATGGCTGATCTTGTTTGGTTGATTCCTGCGTTCCCCCTCCTCGGATTCCTGATCATCCTGGTTGCTGGTCGCAAACTGGGTGAGCCGAAGGCTGGATATCTCGCTGCGGGGATGGTGTTTGCCTCCTTCGTGGTCGCTGTTGGCGCCTTCTTCGATCTGGTTGGGAACGATCACCACCACCGCTCGATCGACGTGGACCTCTTCTCGTGGGTGCCCGTTGGCTCGCTTGATATCAAGATGGCCTTCTTGGCTGACCCGCTCTCGATCACGATGAGCCTCTTCGTGACCGGGATTGCCTTCCTCATCCATCTCTTCGCCATCGGCTATATGCATGGAGATCCCAAGTTCTCGAAGTTCTTCTTGTACTTGAACCTCTTCGTGTTGTCGATGACCATCCTGGTCCTCGGGGAGAACCTCTTGGTGACCTTCTTGGGATGGGAAGGCGTGGGTACCTGTTCGTATCTGCTGATCTCGTTCTGGCACACCTCGGAAGCCAACGCTTCAGCCGGCAAGAAAGCCTTTGTCACCAACCGCATCGGTGACTGGGGTTTCATGCTGGCCATGTTCATCGCCTTTGCCACCATTGGCACCGTCAGCTACGGCTCGCTCAACCACGCTGCCGAAAGCGGTCTGGTGGCCGGCGGTACCGCCACGGCGATCGCTGCCTTGTTGTTTGTCGGCGCCACCGGCAAGTCAGCCCAGCTCCCGCTCTATGTCTGGCTACCCGACGCGATGGCCGGCCCGACCCCGGTGTCGGCCCTCATCCACGCCGCCACCATGGTGACCGCCGGGGTGTTCTTGATGGTGCGGATGAACCCGATCCTGACCGTGGCTGCCGACTGGGTGCCGGTCCTCATCGCCTGGGTTGGGGCGATCACCGCCCTGTTCGCTGCCACGGTGGCGATGGCCCAAACCGATATCAAGAAGGTGCTGGCCTTCTCCACGGTGTCCCAGCTCGGCTATATGTTCTTGGCTGTCGGGTCGGGGGCCTATGTGGCCGCCATCTTCCACATGGTGACCCACGCCTTCTTTAAGGCCTTGCTCTTCTTGGGCTCCGGTTCGGTCATCTTGGGTATGCACCACGAGCAAGACATGCGCAAGATGGGCGCCCTGCGCAAACTGATGCCGATCACCTCGTTCACCTTCATCATCGGATGGTTGGCGATCGCTGGGGTGCCGCCCTTCGCCGGGTTCTGGTCGAAGGATGAGATCTTGCTGTTCACCCTCGCCGAGCGGGGCCCGATCCTCTATGTGATCGGGATCGTGACGGCGATCTTGACCGCGTTCTATATGACCCGCCAGGTCATCATGGTCTTCTTTGGTGAAGCCCGTTGGGAAAGCCACGCCAATGCTGATGAAGCTCCCGAAGGCGAAGAGGAACTCACCCATGGCGCGCATGGCGAGTTCAAGCCCCACGAGTCGCCAGCGGTGATGACCATCCCCCTGATCGTGTTGGCTGGTTTGGCCGTGGTCGGCGGAATGATCCAGTTGCCCTCGTTTGGGATCATCCCCGAGGGTTTGCGCCACAAGCTCGAACACTGGCTCGAACCGGTGATCGAATTCGGCGAAGCCCACATCACCGACACCGCGGCCTATGGCAATAAGGGCATCTTGGTCGTCATCGCTGTGGTCAGCGCCCTGATCGGTATCGGGATCTCGGTGGCGGTCTACGCCAAGAAACTCATCCGTCCGGTCGAACCCAAGATCTTGGCTGATGGATGGAAGTACGACGATTCCATCTCCGCCTTTGTGGGGGGCCCGGGTCGTCGGGCCTTCGACGGTGTTGCCACCTTCGATGCCAAGGTGGTCGATGGAGCGGTCAACGGGGTTGCCAGCGGGGTGGTGAAAGCCGCCACCGCGGTGCGTCGAGCCCAAACCGGAAATGTTCGTAACTATGCCGGCATCATCGGGATCGGAGTGGTCTTGTTATTGGCCTGGTTCATTCTCGGAAGGGGGATTCTGTGATGCACGAGAATCTCTCCTTCCCCATCCTGTCGGTCTTGGTGATCCTGCCCGCCCTTGGTGCAGCAGCGATCACCCTGATCAACAACCGTCGCTCCGAGCTGGTCAAGCTGATCGCTCTCATGGTCTCGATCGCCACTGGGGCGATGACCGTCTGGTTGACCGTCCAGTTCAATACCCATGATGCTGGATTCCAGTTCGTGTCCGATCAACCCTGGATCGAGCGGTGGGGGATCGGCTGGCACCTCGGTGTTGACGGGATTTCCCTCTTCCTGGTGCTCCTGACCGGGATCCTGTTTCCGCTGGCGATCGCCGGGATCGATCCCCACAACGAGAATCCGGCCCGGCACAAGCCCTATTACGCCTGGCTGCTCTTGTTGGAAACCGGGGTGATCGGCTCGTTTGTCAGCTTGGACCTGTTCTTGTTCTTCGTCTTCTTCGAGATCGTCCTGGTCCCGATGTATTTCCTGATCGGTGGATGGGGCTACGAGGGACGGATCTATGCCGCCACCAAGTTCTTCTTGTACACCATGATCGGGTCGGCCTTCATGCTGGTGTCGATCATGGCGACGGTCTTTATCGCTGCCAGCCACGGAGTGGGCTATGTCACCTTCGACTTGGTGACGATCGCTGAACACGCCGATTTCGCCGCCTCGACGGGGAGATGGCTCTTCTTCGGCTTTGCGGTGGCCTTCGCGGTCAAGGTGCCGGTCTTCCCCCTGCACACCTGGCTTCCCGATGCCCACACCCAGGCACCCACCGCTGGGTCGGTCATCCTGGCTGGGGTCATGTTGAAGATGGGAACCTATGGGCTCCTGCGCTTTGGCCTCTACCTCTTCCCCGAGGCTGGCTATTGGAGCCGCAATCTCTGGTTCACCCTGGCGGTGATCGGGATCATCTATGGGGCGATCGCTGCCACCATGCAAAAGGACCTCAAACGG
>PDSL01000052.1 GCA_002748455.1 Ilumatobacter coccineus | reverse complement strand
GAGGTCGATGAGACCGAGTTCGATAAGGACATCGATCTGGCGTTCAAGGCGATCGCTCGGGAAGTCAAGCTTCCCGGTTTTCGTAATGGTAAAGCACCTCGGCGTCTGCTCGAGGCTCGAATTGGGGTCGGGCCTGCCCGTGAGCAGGCCCTTCGCGACGCGATCCCCAAATATGTCGCTCAGGCGGTCCAAGAGCACGAGATCGATCTGATCGCCACACCCGAGGTCGAGGTGACCGGTGGCGAAGACGAAGGTCTTGTCGAATTCGAAGCTGAGTGTGAGGTCCGTCCGGTCATCACCGTGCCCGGCTATGGCGGCCTGCGTATCGAGGTCACCTCGCCCCATCCCACCGATGACGAGCTCGAACAGGCTCGCGCCGCTGAGCTCAAGGCCCATGGCACCCTGATCGATGTTGAGCGTCCGATCGAATCCGGCGACTATCTCACCCTCGATCTCGTCGGTACCCGAGATGGTGAGCCGGCACCCGGTCTCAATACCGAAGGCTGGTCCTATGAGATCGGCCAGGGATGGGTCTCTGACGACTTCGACGATCATCTGATCGGAGCCAAGGTCGGTGATGTGGTCGAGTTCACCACCACCCCCAAGGGCACCGAAGAAGAGGCTGACCTCTCGGTCACGATCGAGTCGGTCCAGGTGCTCGAACTGCCCGAGGTGACCGACGAGTGGGTTGCCGACACCATCGGGGAGTTTGAGACGATCGCTGATTGGGAAGCAGCGCTGTCCGAGCGGGTCACCGAGTCCAAGCTGATGCAGACCCGCCAGGAAGTGATGCCCAAGCTGATCACCGCTCTGGTCGCTCTGGTCGACATCGATGCTCCCGAGCCGATGGTCCAGGCTGAGATGAACAACCGGCTGCAAAACCTGGTGCGCCAGCTCCAAGCCCAAGGCATCGATATCGATGCCTGGTTGTCGGCCACCGGCCAAAGTCCCCAGCAGCTTCTTGAGGGCACCCGTCCTCAAGCTGAAGAAGCCGCCAAGGCTGATCTGGCCCTTCGGGCGGTCGCTGTCGCCGAAGACCTCGAAGTCACCGATGACGACATCGAAGCTGAATACGCCCGCATGGCGATGCAGTTTGGCCAGAAGGCATCCCAGATTCGTCGTCTCCACGAGCAAAACGGCGCGGTGCCCGAGCTGCGGGCTCAGATCCTCAAGAACAAGGCGATCGACTGGCTCCTCGACCGGGTTGAGATCGTCGATGAGGCTGGTCAGGTTCTCGATTCTGAGTTGATCATGGGCCCGTCTCAAGATGATGGGTCCGAGGAGGCGTGAATCTCGACGCCACCAACCATCTGGTCCCCAGCGTCGTCGAGACGACCAGTCGGGGAGAGCGGGCCTATGACCTTTACAGCCGGCTCCTGAAGGACAACATCATCTTCCTTCAAACCCCGATCGATGATCAGATCGCGTCCTTGCTGTGCGCCCAGCTTGTCCACCTCGAGTCGGAGAATCCCGACAAGGACATCAATATCTATATCAATAGCCCCGGTGGCGATATCACCGCCTTGTTCGCGATCTATGACACGATGCAGTTCATCCGCAACGACATCGCCACGATTTGTTTGGGGCAGGCAGCCTCAGCGGCAGCGGTCCTGCTCGCAGCGGGGACCAAGGGCAAGCGCCTCGCCTTGCCCCATAGTCGGGTTCTCTTGCACCAGCCCTATGGTCAGGTGGGCTACGGCCAGGTCACCGATCTGGAACTGGCCGCCAACGAGATCTTGAGGATGCGTGATCTCTTGGAACAGATCCTGGCAGCCCATACCGGACAGCCGCTGGACAAGATCCATGCCGACACCGATCGAGACTTCGTGCTCGAAGCTGAGCAAGCGCTCGAGTATGGCTTGATCGACCAGGTGCTCACCTCGCGCGAGGTCGTCAACACTGCCACAGCGATCCGCTAACGTGCTCGATCCCCGCTGCGGGGTGACCAACCGACTACCGTCGTGAGGGCTAACGTCGTGATGCGGCATCAGATCGCCGCAGTGATGAGGGAGACAGAAGGGAGGCGATCGCAATGGCAAAATTTGGTGACACCGGTGAGCTTTTGAAGTGCTCGTTTTGCGGCAAGTCGCAAAAGCAGGTTGCCAAGCTGATCGCTGGCCCAGGGGTCTATATCTGTGATGAGTGCATCGACCTGTGCAACGAGATCATCGATGAAGAGGTGCCCGACAGCGACGACATCGCTGTGGCCGACCCGCCCAAACCGCGTGAGATCTGTGCCTTCCTCGACGACTATGTGATCGGCCAAGACCAGGCCAAGAAGATCCTCTCGGTCGCGGTCTACAACCACTATCGGCGCATCCAGTATCAGCAAGCGACCATGCTGGGGCGGCGCAATGAGGTTGAGCTGCAGAAGTCGAACATCCTCCTTCTTGGTCCCACGGGCTGCGGCAAAACCCATCTAGCCCAAACCCTGGCCCGCATGATCGATGTGCCCTTTGCTGTCGCTGATGCCACCGCGCTCACCGAGGCCGGCTATGTCGGCGAAGATGTTGAAAACATCCTGCTCAAACTGGTGCAGGCAGCGGATTTTGATATCAAGCGGGCCGAGACCGGGATCATCTATATCGATGAGATCGACAAGATCGCCCGCAAGAGCGAGAGCGCGTCGATCACCCGCGATGTGTCCGGTGAAGGGGTCCAACAAGCCCTGCTGAAGATCCTCGAAGGCACGGTTGCATCGATTCCGCCTCAGGGGGGACGCAAGCATCCCCAGCAAGAGTTCATCAACCTCAACACCACCAATATCTTGTTCATCCTCGGTGGAGCATTCGCTGGACTCGAAACGATCATCGAGCGCCGAGTCAACGATGGCGGGGTGGGATTCCGAGGCCAGGTCAAGACCCGAGCCGAATCCGATCCCGGTGAGATCTTTGTCAAGGCCTTGCCCGAAGACTTGATCAGTTTCGGCATGATCCCCGAGTTTGTCGGTCGACTGTCGACGATCGGAGTGGTCCATTCACTGGACCGAGATGCCCTGGTGGCGATCTTGACCCAGCCGAAGAATGCCTTGGTTCGTCAGTATCAAAAGATCTTCGACTTCGAAGATGTTGAGCTCGAGTTCACCGATGAGGGGCTCAATGCGATCGCTGAGGTGGCTATCGGGCGAGGGGCAGGGGCTCGTGGTCTGAGAGCGATCCTGGAAGATCTCCTTCTCGGCACCATGTATGAGCTTCCGGATCGTACCGATGTGGGCAAGGTGGTGGTCGATGCTGACGCGGTCTATGACCGATCGGTTCCCACCTTGATCCAGCGAACCCAGATGCGCCCTCGTCGGGCCGCTAGCTGATCCCATCTCAAGTCGTTCCGGCTATGGGGGAGTGGTTCGCTCCTGACGGCGATTAAATCCCACAACGTGGATTTTGATCACGCCCTTTCCTATCTCGATACCCACACCTCGTATACCAAGACCGGACGTATCGATTCTCCAACCGTGGAGAACATCGCTGGGCTGTGTGCGGCGATGGCCGACCCCCAGCACGCCCAACCGGTGATCCATGTCACCGGCACCAACGGCAAGGGCTCAACTGTCCAGATGATCACGGGCCTCTTGATGGCTCACGGCTTGACGGTGGGGACCTATACCAGCCCCCACCTTGAGCACATCACCGGTCGGATTCGGCGCAATGGCGAGCCGATCAGCCCGGACGAATTCGGTGAACAGGTGGCTGGCATCGCCGCGGTCGAAGAGTTGACCGGTATCCGCCCCACCTATTTTGAAGCGGTGACCGCGGCTGCCTTTCGCTGGTTTGCTGATGTGGCGGTCGATGTGGCGGTGATCGAGGTCGGCATGCTCGGGCGTTGGGATGCCACCAATGTGGTCAACGCCCAGGTGGCGGTGGTGACCAATATCGCCCTCGATCACACCGAGTTCGCCGGGCCAGCTCTGGTTGATATCGCTCGGGAAAAGGCTGGGATCATCAAGCCGAACAGCGCCGCGGTGATCGGCGAAACCCGGCCGGAACTGGTCGATATCTTTCGCCAGGAAGGGGGAGCGAGCACCCTGGTGCGCGGCGATGACTTCGATGTTGTCGACAATTCCCTCGCTGTCGGGGGACGGTCGCTTGATCTGAGAACGCCAACTTCGGTCTATACCGATGTGTTCTTACCGGTCCATGGGGCCTACCAGGGTGAGAATGCAGCGATCGCCCTCACCGCAGCGGAAACCTTCTTTGCCGCCCCTCTCGACGATGAGATGGTCCGTGAGGGCCTCGGCAGCGTTGAGATCCCCGGTCGTTTTGAGACCCTCGGGGTCCAGCCACTGGTGGTCCTCGATGGAGCCCACAATCCAGCTGGTGCCGACACGTGTGCCAGCGTCTTCTTCGATGACTTCCAACCCGAAGGTCGCCGCATCCTGGTCGTCGGCACCCTGCGGGACACCGATGAGATGGTCGCCGCGTTGAGGGCTGATGAATTCGATGTGGTCCACACCTGTACCGCGCCGTCGCCGCGAGGTCGCACCGGGGTGGAGATGGCCCGAGCAGCCCGAGAACTCGGCTGTGAGGAGATCTATGTCCACGATTCGGTCGAAGAGGCGTGTATCGCCGCCCTGCGCCAGGCCGATGCCGATGACGCGATCTTGGTGGCCGGCAGCCTGTATGTGGCCGGCGCCGCCCGCCCGGTGCTCACGCGCTTGATCGGGTGATCGCTGAGCTGGATCGACGACCCTCATCCTGATCCCGCCAGGCGACGAAACCTTGTGGGATTGTCCCGCTAGCCTCGATCTCCATGTCTCATCGCTCTCTTGTCCTGCTCAAGCCCGACGCTGTTGAACGCAAGCTCGTCGGCGAGATCATTTCCCGATTCGAAGCCAAAGGTCTCACCCTCGCCGCTATGGAGCTCCGTCAACTCGACGACAACACCCTGGCCCGTCATTATGAAGAACATGTCGGTAAAGGCTTCTATGGCGATCTGGTCGCCTTCATGAGCCGGGGACCGGTGGTGGCCATGGTGGTCGAGGGCCCCGAAGATACCTGGGCCCTGGTCCGCTCGATGATGGGTGCCACCAACCCCGCGGAGTCGGCGCCGGGAACGATCCGGGGTGACTACGGAACGATCATGACCGAAAACCTGGTGCACGGCAGTGATTCGGCCGCCAGCGCTGAGCGTGAAATCGGGATTTTCTTCCCGAATCTGTAACATTGTCATTCGGCGTGATGAGCGGTGGAATCGCTCATATTGAGTGCTCAGAGAGGAGGGTGACGTGGCGCGTGGAAATCCGTTGAGTTTGGGTCGCGATCTGGCGATCGATCTCGGCACCGCCAACACCCTCATCTACGCTCGTGGGCAAGGGATCGTCCTCGATGAACCCTCCGTGGTGGCGATCAACGCCAACGATGGCCGTCCGGTTGCTGTCGGGCTTGAAGCCAAGCGCATGATGGGCCGAACCCCCAACCACATCAAGGCCATCCGCCCCCTCAAAGACGGGGTCATCGCCGACTTTGAAGTCTGCGAAAAAATGTTGCGCTACTTCATCCAGAAGGTGCACGGGAGCAAGTGGTCGAAACCCCGCATGATCATCTGTGTTCCATCGGGCATCACCGGAGTGGAGCAGCGTGCGGTGACCGATGCTGCCGAATACGCCGGAGCTCGCAAGCCGGTCTATGTCATCGAAGAGCCGATGGCGGCGGCGATCGGCGCTGACCTGCCGGTTCACGAGCCGAGCGGCAACATGATCGTCGACATCGGTGGTGGAACCACCGAGGTGGCGGTGATCTCCCTTGGCGGGATCGTGACCGCCCAGTCGGTGAGGGTTGCCGGTGATGAGCTCGACGATGCCATCGTCCAGTACATCAAGAAAGAGTATTCCTTGGCCATCGGCGACCGGACTGCCGAAGAGATCAAGATCCAGATGGGATCAGCGTGGCCCCTCGAAGAAGAGATCACCGCCGATATTCGGGGCCGCGACCTGGTATCGGGCTTGCCCCGTACCATCCAGCTCACCACCGAGCATGTGAGAGAGGCCCTCGCCGAACCGGTGGGGTCGATCATCGACGCCGTCAAGACCACCCTCGACAAGACCCCGCCCGAACTGGCTGCCGACATCATGGAGGACGGGATCATGATCACCGGTGGGGGAGCCCTCCTCGGTGGGCTTGATCAGCGGCTCTCTCATGAGACTGGGATGCCGATCCGGGTGGCGCCAGAACCGCTCTATAGCGTGGTGATCGGATCGGGCCGGGCGCTCGAAAATATCGACGCGATGCGGGGGCTCATGTCGCTTGGCGGCGACGCCTGATCGGAGTTCACCGTGGCGGTGTATTCACCAGGTCGGCGGCGCACGATCGCTCTCTTGCTGTTGACCTCACTCTTGCTGGTCACCCTTGACTTGAGGGGCAATAGCGCTCTCAATTCGGTGCGGTCGGTGTTTGGCTATGTGTCCGCGCCCTTCGAGACCGCCGGTCGGGTGGTCAGTCGTCCCTTCATCAGGGTGTGGCGGGGGATCACCATGGTCGATGACCTGGAAGCTGAGAACCGGGCCCTCCGTCAAGAGATCGATCGCCAGCGCAGCGACCAGATCGCTGGCCAGAACGCCATGATCGAGAACCGCCAGTTGCGCGATGCACTGGGGATCGAATCCTTGGCCGACTATGAGAAGGTGGCTGGCGAGATCATCGGCCAGCTCCCGAGCAATATCTACCAACGGGTCGAAATCGATGTGGGTGCCAACAATGGTGTCAAGGTCGGCATGCCGGTGATCAATGAAGCTGGCTTGGTCGGCAAGATCACCTTTGTTGCTCCGACGACCTCGATCGTGATGCTGGTGACCGATCCTCAATACCATGTGCCGGTCAAGGTGGTCGGCACCGGAGAGCCGGTGACCGACGACTCCACACCGCCCACGGTGCCCAGCGGATTGCCGGTTGACGATGTCACGATTCCGCCGACCACGACCACCTTGCCACCAGCCGAATCCAGCGTGCCCTCCTCGGTCCCCGCTCCGTCGACCAGCAGTCCGGCCCAAGATGGCGATACCACCGCTGGCATCACCACCACGACGACGACGACAACAACGATCCCTGCCGAGGACGGCGATACCCGTGAGACCGGGGACTTGGGCGGGGCTGGCGCCGATCGGCTACCTCGAATCCGTTTTATTACCGACTCTCGCCAATTTGGCAAGGTCCAGGAGGGCGATGCCGTCTTGACCACCGGTGGCAGTCTCAGCTTGGCCCCGCCGGGGATTCCGGTCGGGACGGTCGAACACATCATCTCCCGGTCCGGTTCAGCCGGTCTGGAACTCGAGGTGAGATTGAGCGCTGATCTCAGTCGTCTGAGCTTCCTCACCGTGGTCCTGTACCAGCCGTCGACCGAACTGGGCGGTCGATGATCAGATCACTCTTTCCAACCTGGCTGATTCGTCTCGCTCCGGTCGGCTTGCTCCTGTTGGGGTTTCAACGCACCTTGTTTGTTGAGATCCAGCCCTTCGGGGTGGTGATTCCCATCTTGATGGTGTTTGCTGCTGCCGCCGGTGCTGTCGGTGGGCCCGAACGCGGAGCGATGGTCGGCTTTGTTCTCGGTCTCTGTCTGGACCTGACCTTGGGTATCCCACTCGGGGTGTCGGCGATCGCCATGGTCAGCGCTGGGGTGATCGCTGGCTGGATCGATGTGATCCGGATCGAAACCACCTGGTGGCTGGCGGCGATCTTCACCGGGATCGGCGCCGGTGTCGGCGAGATGCTGGTGCCGGTGATCCGAAACTTCACCGCTGAACAAGACCCAGCATCGATTTCTCATTCCGCCCTGATCGGATCGGTTGTTGCTGTCGCTGGTGGCCTGCTCGGCATCATCCTGGTGCCAATCGCCCGATGGACCTTGGCGATCGAGCCTCCCGAGTGGAAGGTGCCGACCGATGACTAGTTCGATGACCTGGGCCGGGGCGATGCCGGTCGCTGGCGATCGGATGGGAAGATACGGCCATGGCGATTGATCGTCGGGCGACTCGACTGGGCTTGTTGGGCTTGATCGGGATCGCCATGTTTTCCCTGCTTGGGGCCCGGCTGTGGTTCCTCCAAACCGTCCTCACCGATGAACTGATCGAGATCACCCAGGGTTCCCAGACCCGCACGATCCGGATTCCCCCGGAACGAGGCCGCATCTTCGATGCCGACGGTCGGGTGTTGGCCACCAACGAGCGGATCTTGACCGTGGGGATCGACTGGCAGATGCTCCGCAAGGATGGTCAACGGGCCGAGATTTTCCGCCGGTTGTCCGGCTGGGTCGATGTTCCGGTCGAGACGATGGAAGCTCGGTTCCAACGCCAGATCGATAGTCCCTTCCTGCCCTTCCCGATCCGTCAAGACATCGATGAGATGACGGCGATCGCCCTCTTGGAACGGATCGAGGATTTTCCCGGATTGTCGGTCTATCCCGAGTGGAAACGGGTCTATCCCTATGCTCCCCACGCTGCCCACGCTGTGGGCTATATGGGGGCGATCGGGGCCGACCAGTTGGAGAATTATCTCGACCAGGGCTACCTGCGCAACGAACGTATCGGCCAGTTTGGTGTGGAGCGGACCTATGAAAGCGTCCTCCACGGCACCTGGGGCAAGCGGGTGATCGAGGTTGATGCAGCCAATCGCCCCCTTCGGATCATCGAAGAAGTCCTCCCGGTCAATGGTCGTGATATCCAGCTGACCATCGATCTCGATATCCAGCAATATGTCGAACAGACCCTCGAGACCACCCTTCGGGCTCGTCGTAGTCAGGGGGTGGCCAATCGGTTCGTTCGAAATCGCTTTACCAACGAGTCCGAACGGCTCGATCCCGAGCAGCCAGCCTGGGTGAACTTCAAGGCACCCGCCGGTTCCGCGGTGGTGATGAATTATTTGACTGGAGAGGTCATCGCCATCGCCAGCTATCCGACCTATGACAATCGATGGTTTGAAGCTGGTCTGACCAGCGAGCGATTCCATGAGGTCTTCCCGATCACCGATGACCCTGATCTCTCGATCCTGGTCAACAGGGCGGTCACCGGTCGGTACAACGTCGGGTCAACCTTCAAGCCGTTCACCGCCTTCGCGGCGATGAACAGTGACCTGATGACATCTGGTGACTATTACACCGACACCGGACGGTATGAGCTGAGCGAGGCGGCAGTCTCCGACCGGGCGAAGTGTCGCTCCGGTCTGATCCGGTGCAGTTTCCGCAACGCGCTGCCCTCAAGCGTGAATACGCCCGACGTGGGGTGATCAGCGAGGATCAAGGGCGCGGCTATTTCGTTGCTGACAATGTCCAATTCGCGATCGGTCAGGGGCTCTTGTCGGCCACCCCGATCCAGCTGGCGACCGGGTATGCCGCCTTGGCCAATGGGGGGCAGGTGCTCCAACCGCGGGTGCTCAAGGCGATCTGGGAGCCGGGAGTACCCGATTTGACCTCGGGGCTGGCTGACCTCAGCGCTGCCGCCCTGATCGGGGACCAGCCCACCACCACGGTGATTCGTGACGTTCCCATGGGTGATTGGATTCGACAGCCGATCGTACGCGGACTGCGCCGGGTGGTCGCCGGACCCGGAGCAAACGGCTACTCGACGACTGCCCAGGGTCTCTTCTCCCACTATCCCCGTAGTGCGATCCAGATCGCCGGCAAGACCGGCACCGCGCAGGGAGCTGGCAATTATCCGTGGAACGACTCCTCGGTCTTTGTCGGTTTTGCGGTTGACACCGGCACCTTGGGCGCCGATATCGAGAATCCCTATGTGGTGGCTGCCTATCTCGAAAAGGCCGGGTTTGGGGCCCAAGCGGCTGGTCCGGTGGTCAAGTGTGTGTTTATGGCCCTCTCCGACAAGGTCACCCTCGATCCGGTGGAGGTCAGCGATCCTCTTGACCTCGATGCGACGGTCGCCGCCCCGGAGATGACGATGCCCAGTACGGCCTGTTGGGACGGTCGTAACGGGAGTGCTGTCGTGCGGTCATTCGGTGGAGGTCCCAACTGATGCAGTTCTTGAGTCGTCCACCCGACCGGGGTCTGGGAAATATCTCCTCAAGCCCCGGTGATCCCAGTCGCAATGTCGATTGGATCCTGTTCGCTGTACATGCGCTCTTGGTCTTGGTCGGCGTCGCGGTGGTCTATTCAGCCTCTCGGCCGGTCGATCTCTCCGATCCCTACCGCCACGCCACTCGCCAGGTGGTCTTTGCGGTGGTGGCCGGGGTGGTGATGGTGGTGGTGATGTCGGTCGACTACGAGTGGTTTGCCGAGAAGATGATGCTCTTTTATGGCGGCACCGTTGCCCTCCTCGTGCTCTTGTTGATCATGGGAACGATCAGTAGTCGAGACCGGATCACCTTCGACCTTGGCCCGATCAACTTCCAGCCCGCTGAGTTCGCCAAGTTTTCGGTCCTGATTGCCCTGGCGTCCTATCTGGCTGCAGCGCGCTCCGATGAGATCACCTATGCCCGGTTCTTGGGTGGTTTGATCATGATCGGTGTTCCCACCGTCTTGATCGTCCTCCAACCCGACCTCGGCTCAGCATCGGTGATCATCATGTTGGCGATGGGGGTCCTCCTGGTGGCTGGTGCCAAGTTCCGCCATATTGCCGTGGTCACCTCTTTAGCCCTGGTCACCGTGGTAGCGGCCTTCTTCACCGGTCTGGTCAGTGACTACCAAACCGAGCGGCTTCGCGTGTTTTTCGGACTCGAACAGAGCACCGATTCAGGATTCCAGGTGCGCAATGCGATCCGGGCCGTTGGGACCGGTGGTGTGTGGGGCAAGGGCTGGCTCCAGGGCGATCTCACAAATCGCCGCTATGTCCCGGTGATGTGGGCTGACTTCCCCTTTGCTGCCCTGGGGGAGCAATTCGGGCTCATCGGCGGTCTCGTCCTCTTGGCACTCTTCGTGATCGCCCTGGTACGGATCTGGCGGATCGCCACCTTGTCGCGCGATCTTTTCGGCACCTTGTTGTGTGCTGGGGTGTTCTCCATGCTGACATGTCAACACTCTGGCCGCGGATTGAACCGCTCCTGGCTCGGGTGCAGAAGCCGGCCCGGTATGTGGGCGGCGAGGACGGCGCCCGTACCCCTCGACCAGAACGGTTCGGTGGGGGCTATGTGGCATGGTTGCTCGCCTATCCCGATGCCTACGAGATCGGCTTGCCCAACCAGGGGTTGCAGATCCTCTACGAAATCCTCAACGATCGTGACGATGCGGTAGCTGAGCGCGCCTACGCGCCCTGGACCGATCTGGCCGATCAGATGAGGGCCGCTGGGGTGCCCCTGTTCAGCGTGGACAGTCATCGTCCAGCTCGCGATTTTGACATCTTGGCCTTCAACCTGTCCTCGGAGCTGGTCTACACCAACCTCTTGGAGATGATCGATCTTGCCGGTCTGGCGGTTCGATCGGCCGATCGAACCGAGAACGATCCTCTCGTACTCGTCGGTGGCCACGCCGCCTTCAACCCTGAACCGATCGCCGACTTTGTCGATGCCGCGGTCTTGGGAGAGGGAGAAGAGGTCGTCTCAGAGATCACCGAGGTGGTCGCCCGTTGGCAGGCCAAGGGCGGCCGTGATCGGCTGGTGCTCTTGCGTCAGCTGGCCCGGATTCCGGGGGTCTATGTTCCCAGTCTCTATGAGGTCACCTATGACGGTGATCTGATCGCCGCGGTCACCCCGATCTACTCCGATGCTGCTGAGGTGGTCGGCAAACGCCTGGTCGCTGATCTTGGCGACTGGCCCTATCCGACGACACCCCTGGTGCCGCTCACCGAAGTGGTCCACGATCGCCTCAGCGTCGAGGTCTTCCGAGGTTGTACGCGCAGCTGCCGGTTCTGTCAAGCCGGGATGGTGTCACGACCGGTGCGTGAACGTCCCCCAGACCAGATTCGGGACATGGTCGCCAAGGGGATCGAACACACCGGCTATGACGAGGTCAGCTTGACCTCGCTGTCGACAGCCGACTACTCCGATGTCGGCGATCTGATCCATACCATCCTCGATGATCAGTCAGCGGCTGGATGTAGCTCGCTCACCGTCAGCTTGCCCTCACTTCGGGTTGATGCATTCACCGTCGGTTTGGCTGGAGAGGTCTCCAACGGTCGTCGCAGCGGACTGACCTTCGCTCCCGAAGCCGGGTCGTGGCGGCTCCGTCAAGTGATCAACAAGATGGTCAGCGAAGAGGATCTCTTCGAGGCGGTCGAGGCAGCCTTCAGCGAAGGCTGGACCCGCATGAAGCTCTATTTCTTGACCGGGTTGCCCACCGAAACCGATGAAGACACCCTGGCGATCGTCGACTTGGCCCGCCGCTGTGTGGAGATCGGCAAGCGCCATACCAATCGGGCATCGGTCACGGTCAGCTTGGGCGGATTTGTTCCCAAGCCTCAACGAGTGTGGCGACAGGGAGGAATCTTTCAAGAGTGGGGCGAGTACTTTGATCTCGATCTGTGGACCGAGGCCCTCACCGCTGAGGGATTGTCGCTCGACCACTATGTCTTCCGCCATCGTCGAGCCGATGAGATCTTGCCGTGGAGCCATCTCAGTGTTGGGGTCGATCCCGACTATCTCTGGGAAGACTGGGAGCACGCTCTCGCCGGATCCGGGGTTGACGATTGTCGATGGACACCGTGCTACGACTGTGGTGTCTGTACCGGATATGACCTCGATCATGTCATCTCGTCCTCGGTGGCACCGGGGAGCTCCAGCGATACGGAGTCCGAGGTGCCGGTCGCGGTTGGATCGCCGGAGCCGGTAGTCCGATGAGAGTTCGGATTCGATTCTCCAAACTGGGCAAGGTCCGCTTTGTGAGCCATCGCGATATGGCTCGCATCTGGGAACGGGCGCTCCATCGCGCCGAAGTGCCCCTGGCCATGAGCGAGGGTTTCCGTCCTCGGCCCAAGATCAGCTTTGGTCTGGCCTTGCCCACCGGCGCGGAGTCGATTTCTGAATATCTCGATATCGAGACCAGCTCCGACACCTTGGACCTGGCCGTGCTCGTGCCTCGTCTGACCGAGGTCTTGCCGGAGGGATGTGAGGTCCTCACCATGGCCGAGATCGATCGACGGCTCGGCTCGCTCCAATCGACGGTGACGTCGACGACCTGGGAGCTGTGGAGCTCCCAGCTGACCATCGCTGATCATGTGGTGGCCTGCGATTTGCTCAACCGAGATGAACTCATCTTGGAGCGGGAACGAAAGGGCAAGCGCAGCGCTGACGATGTGAGGCCGATGATCTTGAATCTTCGATCTGATTCGACCGGTGACCGTTTGGTTGCCGACTTGGCCACCATCGGCCGGGCGCTTCGTCCCGCCGAATTGGTTCAACTGGCCTATCCCGACATCGACTGGCGCGATGTTCGGGTGTTACGTACTCATCAATGGTGTGAACACGACGGCTCGCGGCACGAGGTATTGACCGTGCCAACCGTCGTGAACGCGAGTGCCCGTGAGGTGCTCGCATGAGAAGGGACGATCTTCATGAACGACAAGAACTCCGGCGCTGGTTCCGGCGCCGACAAGACGCCTCGGACGGCGTCGCCGCAGACCACACAAGGCAATAAGAGCGGTCCACCGCGTCGTCGCCGACGGCGGCCGGCGAACGGCGGATCGGGTGGCCGACCCCGACAGGGTCCAGCCGCGGATGCCTCGACTCCGGAGGAGATTCCCGAATCGATGCGCGAGGGGCGGATCAGCGATCCCAAGGTGGCTGACAAGGCGCTGGTTCGCCGGTCATCGGCACCGCCGTTTACCCCATCGGTGCCGCCGCCCGGTCCCGCCCGCTCAAATGGCGATTCCAACGAGTCCAGCACGAGCCAGCAGTCGACCAAGAAAAAGAGCGGCGGTCGGCAAGCCAAGGGCAACAAGTCGGGTCAATCAGGCGCGAAGAACGCCAAGAAGAAGTCGAACAACAAGAAGTCGGCCGATCAGAAACAGGGGGGCACGAAGTCGTCGAAGCAGGGCGGTGGGCCACGTAAGAAGCGTCGGGGGCGCGATGGCCGGCGCAAGCGTTCGGCTGCCGAGCAAGAGGTCATCCAGCAGCGCAGCGGTCGCGAGCGTAAGGGGCGCCCGGTTGGTCGCTACTTCATGGGGGTTCAGGTGCGACCGGGACTGGCCCAGGTGGGGGTGCTCGAAGGCCGCAACCTGATCGAACACTATGTGTCCCGGCCTGCTGATGATGTCAGCCAGATCCACGGCAATATCTATTTGGGACGGGTCCGTAATGTCTTGCCCGGCATGGAAGCGGCTTTCGTCGATATCGCCACTCCCAAGAACGCGGTGCTGTATCGCGGTGATGTCCAGTACGACCCTGAAGACATCGAAGAAAAAGGTGCCAATCCTCGCATCGAGGACATCTTGAAGCCTCGTCAGATGATCATGTGCCAGGTCACCAAGAACCCGATCGGGGCCAAGGGGGCTCGCCTCACCCAGGAGGTCTCACTGCCGGGACGCTATGTGGTCTTGATCCCCAACTCGACCACCTATGGGATCTCCAAGCGGCTCTCCGATGTCAACCGGCGCCGACTCCGCGAGATCCTCAATCGGGTCAAGCCCGCCGAACACGGTCTGATCGTGCGCACCGCCGCTGAACACGCCACCGAAGCTGACCTCACCGCTGATATCAAGATCCTCTTGTCTCAGTGGGCGGAGATCGAGAAGAAGGCCGCCAAGGCCAACCGGCCGACCCTGCTCTATCGAGAACCCGAGTTGGCAGTGCGGGTCATCCGAGAAGAGTTCAATCCCGACTATCGGGGAGTGGTGATCGATGATCGCCGTCTCTTCGAGGAGGTCAAGGCCTATGTCCACGCCTTCAATCCCCAGCTCGCCGATCGGATCGAGTTCTATGATGCTGAAGCTCACAACCTGAGCCTGTTTGAGAAGTATCACATCCATGAGCAGGTCCATAAGGCCCTCGATCGCAAGGTATGGCTGCCCTCTGGCGGCTCCCTCATCATCGAGCACACCGAAGCGCTCACGGTGATCGATGTGAACACCGGCAAGAATGTCGGCTCATCAAGCCTGGAAGAAACGGTGTTCCACAACAATATGGAGGCTGCCGATGAGATCGCCAAGCAACTCCGGTTGCGCGATATCGGTGGGATCATCGTGATCGACTTCATCGATATGGAGATCTCCGAGAACCGGTCCAAGGTGATCGCGGCGTTCCGAGAGGCCTTGTCACGAGACAAGACCCGCACCCAGGTGTTTGACATTTCCGATCTCGGCCTGGTCGAGATGACCCGCAAGCGGATCGGGGAAGGCCTCTTGACCGAGTTCAGCGAGGTCTGCCCGGATTGCAGTGGGCGCGGTGTTCGGGTCGATCACAGCATGCTCGACTGAGGATCGGCCAACCCGGCCGATCTGATCCTTGGTTGACACCGTTCTGGCGGTTGGGAGCTCGGACGCGGACAGATAGCATTTATCAAGTTATGTACGCAGTGATTGCCTCTGGCGGCAAGCAAGAAAAAGTGGCCGAAGGCCAGAAGGTTGAGCTCGAGCTTCTCGACGGTGAAGAGGGCAGTGAGGTTTCGCTGACCCCGGTTCTCGTCGTTGACGGTGACACGGTTCTCGCTGGGCCTGAGGCCCTCTCGGGGGCATCGGTGACCGGCAAGATCGTGGGGACAACCGCTGGCCCGAAGATCGACGGGTTCACCTATAAGCGCCGCACGAACCAGCGTCGTCGATATGGCCACCGTCAGAAGTACACCGTGGTCGAGATCACCTCGATCGCCACGAGCTGAGGGAGCCGGATATGTCGAAGACCAAAGGTGGCGGTTCAACCCGCAACGGTCGTGATTCAAATGCCCAACGGTTGGGTGTCAAGGTTTACGACGGAACCCAGATCAGTGCTGGGACCATCATCATCCGCCAACGTGGTACTCGGGTTCACCCCGGCAAGAATGTTGGCCGCGGTGGCGATGACACCCTCTTCTCCTTGATCGATGGATCGGTCAAGTTCGGTGAGCGTCGGGGTCGTAAGATCGTCGATGTCAACCCGGTGGGCTGATCTCGGTTTACCCTGACAACACAAATTTCTTCTGACGTGGAGGCGGTGTTGATCACCACCTCCACGTGTGGTTTTCGCCCCCACACCCCAGGCGTCATCGCTGAGCGCGGTGGGGAACCAGTCGGGAGACCAGGATCAGGCCGATACCGGCCATAAAGAAGAGATCGCCGTAGTGGAGTAGGTCCGCAGCTTGTGATGCTCCGGTGCGGGGCAGGGTCGCCCGGGGCATCGTGGTGACGCTGACCGTGTCCTGAGGACGAGTTGTCGGTGGAACAGGTGTCGTCGAGTGGTGGTTGTTGGGATCGTGGTCGGCGGGATCGTCGTCGGTCGACTTGTGGACGGCGGGATGGTCGTCGGCGGGATCGTGGTCGGTGGACTTGTGGATGGGGGGATCGTCGTCGGTGGACTGGTCGTCGCTGGAATCGTGATCGATGCCGAGAGCATCCGGTGACTCGCGGTGGTCATCCGCTGGAGTCCGGGAGCGCCATCCCACTCGCGATGGATGCCCGGAGCCATCGCTGTCGCGGTGATCGTGAACGTGTCCGTGTTGGGCGTGGTATCGACCGTGACCAAGCCGTCCTCATCGGTGATCCCTATTGAGCTGGCTCGGTGGGTGATCGATATCGGCTGGCCAGCGATTGGGCCGTGGTCGTTGTAAAGCCGGAATCCGCCCGGTTCAGCGGTCAGCTGCCAGGGTGAAGCCCAGGCGGTCACCTGGCGGTGAAGCTCAGCAAGGCGCACTTCGGCGTGATCGAGGGGTTCTTCATCGCGCCAGAACCCAATCGGATGGTCCGGCGTCGACGGAGCCAGGGCTTCCCACGGCTCGGGAGATGTCGGTGAGATCGGCGACAGGTCGTGGGCCGGATCGCTCCACACCGGTCCACCGCTCAGGCGTTGAGCATCGCTGTAGTACCAGGCCAAGGCAGCCGCGGCGATGGCGGTGTTCTCATCGGCAGCACCATCGTCCAAGAGGAACAAGAGGGTATCCAACTCGGGTGAGATGACCCGGTTCTCGACCAGCTGATAGGCATCGTCTTCGGTGGAGTTACGTTCATCAGCCTCGATGCACAGGGCCAGCATGGTCACCGATCCATCGGTGAGGCGATACGTCCCCAAGCCGCCGGCCAGATAGCCATTGATCCGTACCCCGTGGCCACCTTCCACATAGGACGCTGTCAGGGTCGCGCCCCTGGTCAGCGGGGCTGGGAGACCAACCATGATCCCGATGAGGGCGATCATCATCACAAGTCGGCGTTTCACACCCCTGGGGTTGGCCGCCGGAATCGGTTGCCGGAAGGGGAGAACTCTCCCTGGCGGTCAGCCGAGATCGGCCACATCGATGCCCGACGGCAGCTGATGACGTTCCCAACCCAGCAAGTCCATCGCCTGCCGGCAGGCAAAACGATCGGTCATCCCACCCACATAGGCCACCGTGGCCCGCACCGCCTCGGCTGAGCCCGGCTCAAGATCGGTGGAATCCGGCAAGAGATGAGGCCGCTCGGCATAGTGGTCGACCAGGGCGCGCAACATGGTGATCACCGATTCGGCCTGGGCCATACTGGCTGGCCGAAGATAGATGTTGTCGTAATTGAACCGCCGGAACTCGGCCAAGGCCTCGGCGATCGGGCGAACCATCCCGATCCGTCCAGTCTCAGCGGTGGCCTGGATCATGGCCCGGATCAAGGTGCCCAGCTGGCTTGACCGATCGGTGCCGAGTCGGCTGGTGACCAGGTCGGGAAGCATGTCGGTCGACACGATCCCAGCGACGACCGCATCCTCGAAATCGTGGCACACATAGGCGATCCGATCAGCCCACGACACCACCTCGCCCTCCGGTGTTGATGGTGCTGGTCGGCTCCATGAATGGTTGCGGATTCCATCGAGGGTTTCCACACACAGATTGAGCGGCACCAGGGTGACATCTGCTCCCCATGGGGCATGGTCGAACCCGCCATCGAGATAGGGGCTGAGGGCGGCTTCGCTGGCGTGGCCGCCAGGCCCATGGCCACAGTCGTGGCCGACAGCGATCGCTTCGGTGAGGGCCACATAAAGACGAAGACCTGGGTCTTTCCGGCCAGGCGTCGAAAGGCGCTGGCGTGAAGGATCCGATCTCGATCGCGCTCAAAACAGGTGCGATAGGGATCGGGTTCTTCATCGATCCCTCGTCGACCGGCACCGCTCGCCCGAGTGGCCGATGGGGCTAGCCGGTCGTGGTCGCGATCCTCGATGGCCCGACGGTCGACCAGATCACGGCGTCCGGTACCGGTCCACGAGTCGGCGTGAGCACGTGCGATAGCCGCGTCGTGGTGACCGCTCATCGTCTCTGCCCATCGGGCAGCGCGTTCACTCATCGAATCGGCCACCTCCAAACCTTAGAGCCAGGAGCCAGCTTGAAGGGGGAACCCCGAGGGGTCGAGTGCTCGATAGGTAGGATCGATTCGATGTCCGGATTTGTCGACGAATGCCAACTCAATGTGCGCGGTGGCGATGGCGGTGCTGGCTGTGTCTCGTTCCGTCGAGAAGGTCCGGTGGTCATGGGCGGGCCCAATGGAGGAGACGGTGGCCCCGGTGGCGATGTCTGGCTGGTTGCCGACCACAATGTCGCCTCCCTGATCGCCTTCCGGGATCATCCCCACCGCCGGGCTGATAACGGAACCCATGGCAAGGGCAAAGATCTCCACGGTCGTCGGGGAGACTCCCTCGAGGTTGCGGTCCCCGAAGGCACCGTGGTGTCGGACATGTATACCGGCGAGATTCTCGCCGAACTCAATCGCCACGGTGACCGGTTCCGGGCGGCTGCTGGCGGACGAGGCGGACGAGGCAACGCCAAATTCCTCTCCAACCGGCGTCGAGCACCAACCTTTGCTGAACAGGGTGAATATGGCGAAGAGCGGTGGCTCAAACTCGAGATCCGACTGATGGCCGATGTTGCCCTGGTCGGCTTCCCCAACGCCGGCAAATCGACCCTGATCAGTGTGATCTCGGCAGCCAAACCCAAGATCGCCAATTATCCCTTCACCACCCTGGAGCCCAATCTCGGGGTGGTCAAGCTCGATGATGGCGACTTTGTGGTCGCCGACATTCCGGGCCTGATCGAAGGAGCTAGCGAAGGGCGTGGCCTGGGACACCAATTCCTGCGCCATATCGAACGGGCCCGAGTCCTCTGCCTCTTGATCGACTTGATGCCCCTCGATGGCACCTCACCGGCTGATCAGGAACGCATCTTGCTGCGCGAACTGGGCGCCTACCAGCCCGAGCTCTTGGAGCGGCCTCGACTTGTGATCGGAACCAAAGCCGATGTGGTCACCCCCGATCAACTCACCGAGCTCGGTTGGGATCGCCCGGTCATCTCGGCGGTCACCACCGCTGGTGTCAACCAGTTGGTCGGCCAGCTCGCCCAATTGGTCGCCGAAGCCCGCGAGGTCGAACCCGACCCCGACGGCTTGGTGGTCATCCATCCCGACCCCACCGGCGCGGTGATCGAACGGCTGGGGCAGCACGAGTATCGGGTGGTCGGCCGCGAGGCCGAACGGGTGGTCCACCTCAACGATGTCACCACACCTGAAGCCTTGGCCTATATCGACCAGCGCCTCGAACGGCTCGGGGTCCACAAGCTCTTACGAAAGGCTGGGGTCGTCGAAGGCGACCTGGTGTGGATCGGCGATTTCAGCTTCGACTATCACCCGGACGTGTGACATGAGAATCCTTGCCAAGATCGGCACCTCGTCGATCACCGATGACGCCGGACAGATCGATCCCACCGCCATCAGCGCGCTGACCGCTGACATCGCCGAGCTTCACAGCCGCGGCCACGAGGTTCTTCTGGTGACCTCGGGTGCGGTCGCTGCTGGGGTTGCGGCGCTGGGGTTTGAACAACGCCCCTCGGACATCTTGACCCTCCAAGCGGTGTCGGCGGTGGGTCAAACCCGGATCATGAGGGTCTACAACGACGACTTGGCCGCCCACGGCTTGGTGGGGGCCCAGGTGCTCTTGGATCCCCACGACTTTGTTGATCGCACCCAATACCTCCACGCTCGCGAGACGATCACCCGCCTGGTCGAACTGGGCTGTATTCCGATCATCAATGAAAACGATGCCATCGCCAACGATGAGCTGCGCTATGGCGACAACGATCGCTTGGCTGCCCTGGTCGCCCACGCGGTGGTCGCTGACGTGATGGTGCTCTTGACCGACCTCGATGGGCTCTACACCGCTGATCCTCGTACCGACGACACCGCCCAACTCGTCGAACGGGTCGCTGCCGATGATCCCCTCCTGTCGATCTCGGCCACCGTTGGCGGTAGTGGACGCGGCAGCGGGGGGATGGCCAGCAAATTGACCGCCGCCCGTATGGCCTCATGGTCGGGGGTACGAACGGTGATCGCTCGAGCCTCTCGGCCCCATGTCCTGGTCAACGCGGTCGATGATGTCGTTGTGGGAACGACCTTCGAAGCCGGTCAACGACGTCTTAATGCTCGCAAGGTCTGGATCGCGTTCGCTACCGAACCCACCGGTACTGTCGTGGTCGACAGCGGGGCCCGTCGGGCGCTGATCGACCACCACACCAGCCTGCTTCCAGCAGGGGTCATCGATGCTGACGGCACCTTCGCCGCTGGCGATGTGGTCGATATCGCCGATCCCGATCAGGTGGTTTTTGCCCGCGGCCGAGTGCGCATCGATTCAGCCACCTTGGCGGCGTATCGGGGGCATCACACCGATGAACTGCCCAACGGGACCACCTCCGAGGTCATCCACCGGGACGACCTGGTGCTGCTCCCGTCGGTGGTCGGTTAGCCCTCGGACGGTTGCTCGACTGCAGCGGGAGCTGAATCGAGTCCAAGCTCAGCCCGCAACTCGCTGAGACGGCCCTGGGCTTCGACATTGGCGGTGGCCTGCTCGACTTCAAGGATTTGGGCTTCGACCGAGGATTCGGTCAGCTCCGACGCGGCCTTGGCCTTGGCGTAGCGGGCCTCGATCTTGTCTTCCACCTCGCTCAGGGTCGGGACATCGTCGCCGACCGTTTCGTTGAGCTGGGTCATCGCGGCATTCATCTGCTCTTGCATCTTGGCCTGCTCGAGCTGGCTCAAGAGCTTGGACTTTTCGGCGATCTTCTTCTGGAGGAGACCGCTGTTCTGGGAGACCGCTGACTTGGCTGCATCGGCGGCCTGGGTGGATTCGAGGACCATCGACTTGAGGCTCTCGACATCTTTTTCGACCTGGATGAGCTGGTTAGCGATCGACTCAGCAGCAGCGTTGTATTGGGCAGCCTTGTCGGCATTGCCAGCCTTGGCGGCATCGGCCGACATGATGAGGGCCTGGCGAGCGTTGGCATTGAGCTTTTCGAGCTCGCCGAGCTTCTTGTTCAACCGGATTTGGGCCTGCTTCTGGCCAGCGATCACATTGGTGGCCTGCTCCTTGAGCCGCTTGTGCTGCTCGTGGGCTTCAGCGATGGCCTGTTCGAGCTGGACCTTGGGGTCAGCATTGGCGTTAAAGACTCCGGTGAGCTTGGCGGTGAGGTACTTCCACCACTTCTTTGCGAGCTTGATCATGGGCTCAGTGTAACCCGACCGGTCAGGTCAGGTCAGCCCCCGTCGCACCGCCCTCAACTCCGGCACTCTCAAGACCCACAGGGCAACCAGGTAGACCGCCACCCCAACGCTGCCGCCGATAGCGATCTCGGCAATCCCCGACCAGCCCACATGGGAGTCAAACCGTTGGACGATCGCCCAGATCGCGGCAGCCATCACCACCGCCGCCACAACCATCGGAATCATCGGAACCAAGACCGGCCGGAGGGTGAAGTCAGGCACCTTGGCGTGCATCGCAGCCAGGGCGGCCACAGCAGCGACGAGATAGGCAATCGAATAGGACAGGGCGAGACCGAAGACCCCCCACACCTGGATCAAGATGAGTCCCAAGACGATATTGAGCAGGTTCTCCCCGACATTGAGGATGAACGGGGTACGGGTGTCTTGATGGGCGTAAAACCCTCGCAAGACGAAGAGATAGACCGAGAACCCAACCAAGCCGATCGCTAAGGCGACCAGGATCGGCGCGGTTCGATCGACCGCATCCAGATCGAACTGGCCCCGTTTCAAGAGACCGATGATCGGTCGGGCCAGGGTGATCATGCCCACCGCTGCCGGCAGGGTCAGCAAGGCGATCATCCGGGTCCCCATCGAGGCAAAGCGCACAAAGCGAGTCTGATCGCCGGTCGTCACCGCATGGGCGAGTTCGGGCTGGAAGGTGGTGGCGATCGAGACTGCCAGCAGGCCATGAGGCAAGACGAAGAAGACGAAGGCATCGAAATAGGCCTTGGCCACTCCAGGTCCCTGGCCCAATGCCAGGTTGCGGACCACGATGAGGGCCACCTGGTTGGCGACCACAAAACCGATCGTCCACCCCGACAAGGCGATCAGCTTGCGCACTGCTGGATGGCGCAGATTCCACTCGAAGCGATAATTGAGTCCAGCGCGGACCATGGCCGGAACCACGATCGCCGCCATCGCTGCCACACTCAAGGTGGTGCCCCATCCGAGGGTCAGACGAAACCGGGTATCGGTGAGGACATCCCCGAGGGCCCAGGTGGCCGATCCAGCTTGGGGGATGCTCAACAAGGTGGCGATGATGACCAGGTTCGACACCGCCGGGCTCCAGGCGGCGGCCAAGAATCGGCGCCGACTATTGAGATAACCATTGGCCACCCCGGTGAGGCCATAGAACAGGATCTGGACCAAGAAGATCCTGGTCAGCGCGGTTCCCGCCGATCGGAAGGTATCAGCATCAACCGCCGCGGAGGGTTGGAGTGAATAGAGCCGGAAGATCACCGGCGCGGCCACCACCGCCACCACGGTCAAGAGGGCGATCCCCGCCAACGCGGTGGTGATCACCACATTGGTGGCCCGGCGATTCTCCACTGGATCAGAATCCGGGCTGGAGTCCGACAGGGAGGTGAAGAGGGGGACCAGGGTGGCCGAGAGCACCCCGCCGATCAAGAGGTCGTAGACGATATTGGGGGTCTCATTGGCCAGGGTGTAGGCATCGGCCACCGGTGTTTGGCCGATCACATAGCCCAAGGCGAAGACCCGTCCCAGGCCGGTCAGTCGGGACACGGCAGTACCCGATGCGACCACCAGGTTGGAACGCATCAAGCGTGACATCGCCGATCAGGCCGTCCGGGTGTCGTTGACCGCTTGGCGGAGACCTTCAAGATTGATCACCAGATCATCGACCTCGCGCCGATAGGCCTCGGTATCGACGGTGCCCTGGGTGACCTCACTGGCCTTGGCAACCAATTCGTCAAGCTGGGTTTGGGTCAATCGCAGTGAACGGGCGATATCGGCCGATTCAGCTGAGAGCCGCTCAGCGGTCTCGATCTGACGCTTGACCGACTCGATCGCCGCCGCGGTGTCGGCATCAGGCATCTGGGCCGACCTCGCCTCCAAGGTGGACAGTCGAGACCTCAAGGCTGTCGGGCCGAGTCGGGTCACCGCCTCATCGATCTCATCACCGCGCTGGGCGATCTCCCACGCGGTCGCCAATCCAGCATCCAAGCGCTCAGCCATCGATGACAAGGTGTCGACCAGCGGCCCCTCGCCAGCTGAGCGAATCGTGTCTTGGAGGCGGCGGGAAGCGCTCTGGGCACCCTGGATGATCTGACGCCACGGCTCTGACAGGACGAAGGGATCGATCGATGCCTTCTTGGGGGCTCGCGGCATGGCCGCCACCACGCTGGCGGCATAGACCCCAGCTCCGATCACCACGGCCAACGGCCAGCTCACCCCAACCAGACCGGTGCCGACGGCGACTCCGGCACCCACCAGGAGACGCCAGGAGAGGATCGCCTTGGCCGTCTTGGTGGTCAGGAACCGGTCGCGGAACGCCATCGTGTTGACGTTAGCCGCAAGAGCTTGGGGAGCGTCGACCGGGGTGGTCACCCATCCGGTCGCGTGGTCGCTTGCGGTCCTACTTCTTGAAGGCTCGCAGGGTACGCCGTCCCACACTGGTCTTGTGGGCTTCATCGGCGCCGTCATAGATCCGAGCACCGCGCTCGTGGCGATACCAATACGACAGCACTGTGTCATCGGAGATCCCCAGTCCACCGTGCACCTGGAGGGCGGTATCGACCGCCTTCAACATGGTGTTGGCGACCACAAATTTGATGGTTGAGATCTCATCACGAGCCGCCTTGGCTCCCTTCTGGTCGATCAGCCAGGCGGTGTGGAGGGTTTGGAGTCGAGCTCCCTGGATCTCGGCTCGAATCTCCGCCACCCAATGCTGGATGACCTGTTTGTCGGCCAGGGTGCTGCCGTCAAGATCGATGACCCGTTCATTGGCCCGTTCACACATCATCTCCCACGCCCGCTGAGCGATCCCCAGCCAGCGCATGCAGTGATGGATGCGTCCCGGACCAAGCCGTTCCTGGGCGATCGCGAATCCTCGGCCTTCCTCGCCCAAGAGGTTGGATTGGGGTACCCGGCAGTTCTGGTAGATGATCTCGCCGTGGCTTTGGTAGCCATGGCCTGCTTCGCCCATCACCGAGATATTGCGCACCAGATTGAATCCGGGGGTATCGGTGGGGACCAGGATCATGCTGGCTCGCTGGTGGGGTGGGGCCTCGGGATTGGTGACCGCCATCACCACCGCCACCGATGATCCGTCAGCCGATGATGAGTACCACTTTTGGCCGTTGATCACATAGTCGTCGCCATCCTTGACCGCGGTGGTCTCCAACAGGGTGGGGTTCGAGCCCGCCGTCAGGGGCTCGGTCATCGAGAAACAGCTTCGAATCTCACCGGCGACCAGGGGGCGCAGCCAACGATCCTTCTGCTCAGGGGTGCCGAACATATGGAGGATCTCGATATTGCCGGCATCGGGAGCCTGGGTGCCAAAGATGCGCATGCCCAACGGGCTCCGACCGATCGCCTCGGTGACCAGACCGTGTTCGAGCAAGGACAGTCCCTGTCCACCAAGATCTTCAGGATAATTCGGTCCCCACAACCCCATCTGCTTGACCTTGGCCTGGGCAGCGATGACCTTGGCTTCCAACTCGTCGGGATCGCCAAAGAGGAGGTCGCCTTCGAGGGGTTCAACCTCTTTGGCCATGAAGTCGGCGATCATGTCGAGTCGAACCTGCATCTCCGGTGAGATGGTGAAATCCATGTGCTGTCTCCCAGGGGTGAGCCGTGTGGGTATGGGTTCAACCTAGGACACCGACCGGTGTCGGGTCGGTATCGGGCGCCAAACGGCTGCTCAGACCGGCGCGATATCGTCCGCTTCGAGGGTGGTCAAGTCGTCGCGGGTTGGCGACGCCACCTCAGCGAGGCGCACAGCCTGGAGCGAGATCGCCTGCTCGAACACATTGCGGACGAAGCGGGCATTGCCAAACCCGCGGCCTCGGGGTTCATCGGCGATCACCTCGCCCAGACGGTGGCGGGCATCGGGGGAGAGGACGTACTCGTGTGATCCAGCGATCAGCTCGAAGATGGCCACCAGCTCATCGGTGGTGTAGTCAGGAAACTCGATCGTGCGAGCAAAGCGTGACTTGAGGCCGGGATTGGTCTCGATCAAGGTGGCCATCTCGGTCGGGTATCCAGCGACGATCACCGCCAGATTGTCGCGATGATCTTCCATGAACTTGACCAGGGTGTCGATCGCTTCCCGGCCAAAGTCATTGTCCCCGCCACGGGCCAATGAGTAGGCCTCATCGATCAAGACGGTGCCGCCGAGAGCAGAGGTCAGCACCGCATGGGTGGTGGTGGCGGTCTGGCCGACATAGCCGGCCACCAGCTGGGACCGGTCGGTCTCGACCAGGTGGCCGCGCTCGACGATGCCCAGGCTGCGATAGAGCTCGCTGAGCAGGCGAGCGATCGTGGTCTTTCCGGTGCCCGGATTCCCGACAAAGATCAGATGGCGGCTGGTGTCGATCACCGGCAGGTCGATTTCAGCTCTCAGGTTCTGGATCCGTAGATAGCTGGTGAGACGTCGGACCTCGGACTTGACCTCATCGAGGCCGACGAGGGCATCGAGATCGGCGAGGATCTCATCGGCGGGTCGCTCGGGTGGCAGCTCTGGTTCATCGGCGGCGGTACTGGGCGTTGATGGAGTAGATGGAGCGGACGCTGGTTGGCCCGGGCGGGGGAGTCCTCGGCGATCAAACTCACCCAACAACATGGTGCGGAACCGATCGATCGCCGCGATCTCGTCAGGTGAGGGCACCAGATCGATCGCTGCGGTGGCATGCGCCAGGTCGACCGCGGCGGTGTAGTAGGCGACCGCTCGACGGGTGCCTCGCTGACGGTCGGCACTGGCCAAGAGATCGAACAGGGTGCTCGGCTGGGACAGCCAGGCATCACCGGTGGGCAGGAGATCCGACGAGCGCAGCCGGTCGGGGGAGACCATCACCGGCGGGTCGAGCTGGGGGCCGATCTCGGTTAACCAGGCAGTGATCTCCGTTGAGGTCACCCGACCATCGCTGACCATGACCGCGCTGACGAGCTCCTTGGCTTCGATGACGCATTCGGCGCGATGGTCGTTCCCCGACAAGGCCCCCAATTCGGTGTTGCACACCTCGATAAAGGCATCCAGAGCAGAAGGCAGTGGGGTCGACACCATCACCAGGGTAGTAGGCCCACGCCGAGGAGGGATCGGTTGGTCAACACCCTTGAGATGGGGCGTCGGCGGTAGCGTGCCCATCATGGCTGTAGATCCCGATGGCAGTGATCCACGATTTGAGAGCATCCAAGCGGTCAGTGATGGATTGTCGGGGGTGAGCTATCTCGCCGATGACGCGATCTCCAGTGTGACCTTCTTGGCTGATCGTCTTGACAAGCCCATCTTGGTGGAAGGCCCCGCTGGGACCGGCAAGACCCAGCTGGCGAAATCGGTGGCTGAGATGCTCGGGGCTCGCTTGATCCGTCTCCAGTGTTATGAGGGGCTCGATGAAGCCAAAGCGCTCTATGAGTGGAATTACAAGAAGCAGCTGCTGAGGATCCAGGCCGATCGTTCTGCGGATGCCTGGGACGAGATCCATGATGACATCTTCTCCGAAGAGTTCTTGCTGACCCGCCCACTCCTGGAAGCGATCTCAGCGGACGATCCGGTGGTCTTATTGATCGATGAGGTCGACCGAGTCGAGGTAGAAACCGAAGCCTTACTCCTCGAGATCCTTTCGGACTATCAGGTCTCGATCCCTGAACTGGGCACGATCACCGCAAGCCAGATCCCCCTGGTATTCCTGACTTCCAACAACACCCGGGAACTCTCCGAAGCCCTCAAGCGGCGCTGTCTCTATCTCCATGTTGACTATCCCAGCCTGGAACGCGAACGCGAGATCGTGTTGGCCAAGGTGCCGGGCATCACCGAGAATCTGGCCGACCAGGTGGCCCGTATCGTGCGCTCGATCCGGATGATCGATCTCAAGAAGGCACCCAGTGTGTCCGAGACGATCGATTGGGCGCGCACCCTGGTCTTGCTGAGCGTTGACACCATCGATGAAGAGCTGGCCAAAGACACCCTCCACATCCTCTTGAAGTACCAGTCCGACATCACCAAGGCGGCCAAGGAACTGACCATCGATGACTGAGTCGGATGTCGGGATCTCAAGGGTTCGGTTGTGAGTATCGAGACCGGCTCGCTGCTCGACCTGATCAGCGGGTTTGTGGTTGAGCTGCGTGCTGCGGGGTTGCCGGTATCGCTGACCGAGAATCTCGATGCCATGGAGGCCCTGGCTCACATCCCAATCATTGACCGGGAAGCCTTCAAGTCGGCTCTTGCTTCGACCCTGATCAAGAATCAGGCTCATCGGCGAGCCTTTGACACCGTCTTCGATATCTATTTCTCGCTCCGGGGACCGGAGTACCACATCGGCGACGACGACTCCGGTCTCAACGAGCTGTGGGACGAACTCCACGCCCATCGCGATGACACCAGTGGGACTGGGGGCGGATCGATGGATGCCCTCTCCCACGAAGAACTCGCCATGATGCTGATGAATGCCCTCAGCAAGGGCGATCAAGCCATGATGCAGGCTCTCGCCCGCCAGGCGGTTCAGCGCTATGCCGGGATGGAACCCGGTCGTCCGGTCGGCGGCACCTACTACCTCTATCGAACGATCCGCAATCTCGACCTCGACTCGATGATGGATGCCTTGATGGAACAGGCCCGCCAAGCCCATCCCGACATGACCTCGCTGGACGAACGCCTGGAACACGATGAATTCGAACACCGCATCGAGGAACTGACTCGCGAGATCGAAGCCGAGATCCGTCGGCGCCTGGTGGATGATCGAGGGGCTGAGGCGATGGCCAAAACCCTGCGTAAGCCGCTGCCTGAAGATGTCGAGTTCATGCATGCCAGCCGCGAGGAGATGGTCAGTCTCAAGAAGGCCCTCCAACCCCTGACCCGCAAACTGGCAGCCCGGCTGGCACGCAAACGGCGTCACAAGCGCAGAGGTCCCCTCGACTTCCGCAGCACGGTGCGTCACTCCCTGAGCTATGGCGGGGTACCGGCTGAGCCTCGCTTTACCTCGCCTCGTCCGGCCAAGCCCGAGCTGATGGTGGTGGCCGACATCTCCGGATCGGTGGCGGCCTTTGCCCGTTTTACCCTCATGCTGGTGTATGCCATCCAGAGCCAATTTGCTCGGGTGCGTTCATTTGTCTTTATCGATGGCATCGACGAAGTGACCGACTTTTTCAAGGGCACCGACGACATCTCCGAGGCGATCCATCGGGTCAATACCGAAGCTGACGTGATCTGGGTTGATGGCCACTCCGACTATGGGCATGCCTTCGAATCCTTCTGGGAGAACTACGGCACTGGGATCGGCCCAAAAACCACGATCCTTCTCCTCGGCGATGCCCGCAACAATTACCACGCCAGCCAGGCCTGGGTGGTCAACGAGATGAGGCACAAAGCCCGCCATGTCTATTGGCTCAACCCCGAGCCCCACTCCTACTGGGACACCGGCGATTCGATCGTCAGCGACTACGGGATCTACACCGATGGTGTCTTTGAGTGCCGCAACCTTCGCCAGCTCGAAGCCTTTATCGAAAAGCTGGCCTGATCAGATCACGCCCCGCTCACTGAGCGCGGCGATCAATCGGGGTTCCACCGGATAGGTGCCCGGCTCAAATCGGTCACCGGTGAGATGCTCCAATCCCATGATCAGCCGGGTGGTCATCGTCGCGCTGATCTCATTGACCAGGACCGGATCATTCGACACTGCCGAGAGGTCGACCGGGGGACAGAGATCGTCGGGGAGCTCCCCGCAGTTTCGACGGGTATCGAGAGAGTGGGCGATCCACCAGGTCGCCGTGTCAGGGGTATGGATCTCGCTGGTGAGGACGAGATCCTCGCTGGCATCGATGCCGAAGCGGTAGGTCGCCGACGCGAGGACTAGACCGCTCGCTTGCCCGATCGCCGTGCCGCGCCGATAGAGCGCCCGGGCAGCTTCGATGATGGGGGAGCGATAGGGATCGATCGTCTCGCTAGAGCTGGCTGGTCCAGGGTGTTCGACAACCACCGGGGCTGGCAGGGTCGCGTTCTGGTTCAGCCCGTCGGCGAGGTTGAGGTCGCCAAACGATCGAGTGCCCGAGCGATAGCGCTCCCACAGCGATCCAGGCCCATCGCCGGTGAGATAGCCGGTCACGGTCACCGCGAGCGGCAGCGCTCGGGTGGTCCGGGCGATCAGGGCATGGGGATCGGGAACACTGATCGCGTGATGGGCGATAATGTCGCCGACCTGGCCCGACCACCAGGCCGACATCTCGTTGTGGACCTGGCCCTTGAAGGCGATTGCACCAACCTGATGTCCGGCGATCACCACCCGATCGGTGGTGACGATCAGGTCACGGTCATGATCGAGTGGCCACGCCAAGGTGGTTCCCCGATCCTGGCGTCCGGGAAGAGGAAGATCAAGATCGATGAAGGGACCGAACGCGCTCGATCTCACGGTCAGATGTCTCGTCCAGCAGCGACTCCGTTTTCGAAGATTCGCAGCCCGCTATGGGGGGTGATATTTCGACGGCGCGAGGCGTGGGGATGCTGGCGTCGAACGACGAAGTTCTCCGGATGGGGCATCAGTCCCAACACGTTTCCGGCGGCATTGCAGACTCCAGCGATCAATTCGACCGAACCATTGGGATCGGCGGAGCGATAGCGGAATGCCACCTGACCGGCATCGGCCAACGAGGCGGGGTCAGGATGGACATAGCGACCTCGCTGATGGGCGATCGGAGCATGGATGGGCTCCTCGATCCCCGTGGTCCACACACATCGCGAACTGGCGGCATCGATCGCCACCCATCGGCACTCGAACGCTCCGTGGGCATTGCGTCCCAATCCGCCAGGAAGGAACCCCATCTGGATCAAGACCTGGAAGCCATTGCCCACCCCGATCACCGGGCACCCGCGGTCGACGGTTGCCTGGAGCTCGTCACCGATACCGACGGTGAGATCGAGGGCCAGCAGGTGACCAGCGCCGAGCACATCGCCATAGGAGAAGCCACCGGCGATCGCCACCAGCCGAGCATCGCGAAGCTGGCGGGGATGGTCGATGAGTTCTGAAGCGGTCACCACGGTGGGATCGGCACCAGCGAGTTCGAGAGCGAGGGCGAGATCGCGTTCGCGATTGGATCCCGGTCCAGCGATGATGAGGGCCGGTAAGAGGCTCATCCGGCTGCCTCAGCAATCTCGCTGTCGGTGGTGGGTGGGGGCGGGATCACCGTCCGAGTAAAGGCATCGACCAGATCGTCGATCTCGATCGACCCGATCTCGGGAAGGTCAAGCGTGTCTCCCTCGGTGACCTGGCCCAGCACCTCGACCGGCTCATCGATGAGCTGACGGAACGCGTCAAGATCGCCCGGAGCGACTTCGACGATGAACCGGCCCGGGGATTCGCTGAACAGTGATTCGGTGACCGTTGACAGCGGCAGGGAGGTGATCGTGGCTCCGAGGCGACCGCCGATACACATCTCGGCGAGGGCGACGCCGAGGCCGCCTTCGCTGAGGTCGTGGCACGCCCACACCATCCCGTTGCGAATGGCGGTGTGCAGCCGCTGGTATCGAATGGGGGCATCGGGATCGGGAGCCGGTACCGATCCCACCACCGGCGGTTCGCCATAGACCAGGTCGAGATGGCTGCCGCCAAACTCACCGCTGGTGGTGCCGATCAAGACTAGATGGTTGCCGGGTCGGGTCAGAGCAGAGTTGGGCAGGGTGGTGAGATCGCTGAGATGGCCGACCGCTGTCACCACCAGGGAGGGGATCACCGGGGGATCAGCGGCCACCGAGTCACGGTCGACCACGGTGGTCGAGGTGATGATCGGGGAACGAAACGCCATCGATGCCGCCGTGCACCCATCGATGGCTGCAACCAGGGAGCCGAGAGCGGCCGGATCGTTCGGGCATCCCCACGACAGGGACACGGTCAAGGCGACGTGGCGGGGATCGGCACCGACGGCGACCAGGTTACGGATCGCTTCATCGACCGCCCCGTATCCCATCGCCTCAGGATCATGGATGCCCCACCATGGCGCCAGACCGATACCGAGAGCGCACCCATCATCATCGGTGGGTTCAGCGAGGACCACCCCATCCCCGGGTCCATCGGTGAATCGGCCAACCAGGGGCCGCACCAGGGTCGATCCCAGAATCTCATGGTCGTAGCGGTGAAGCACACCGGCCTTGGACGAGATATCACGATGGGAGAGCAGACGGAGCAGGGCGGTAGCTGGATCAGGGATCGAGCGTGGTGTCGTCCGGCTCCGATCGGGGGTCGGCATGATCGCCCTCAGGTGTTGGCGAGGCGGATTGCCATTGACCAGGTCGATGTCCAGATGGACGATCTCTTGACCACGATGATGAACCACCAGTGAGTCCTCATCGGTCACCACGCCGATATCGGTAGCGACGATGGCGTAATAGTCGCAGCGATCGACCAGCTGAGCGGCTCGATCGGGAGCGATCGCCACCACCAGGCGGCCATCGTGAGCCGAGAACCAGATATCCGATGAGGTGGTCTTCGGGTTGACATAGGGGACCTGATCAAGATCGATGTTGGCGCCGTGAGCACCGATCAAGGAGACCACCGCAGCAGCGAGACCACCATGGCCGCCGTGGGCGATCGCCGAATGCACGGTGTCGGTGCCGACTAGGGCATCGATGACCTGTTTCTGAGCGGTGGCATCGCTCACGGGGTGGTGATCAAGGAGGAAGATCCGGTCACCAGGTAGCGCCTGATCGGGAATGACCTCGTCGTCGGATCGGCCAATCCCCCCGATAAAGGTGCGGGGATGGAGGGCATAGCCGGGGTCATAGACCACCGCTCCCGCCACGGTTGGCAAACCGGTTTGGTTCGCTGAATCGGCAATGCCGTCGATCAGCAAACGCCGGGCCCGCCGGGGATGGGTGACCCCATCCGGCAAGGACGACAGCGGGGTCTCGATCGGTCCAATACTCATCACATCGGTCAGCCCGATCGGACGGTGAGAGACGGTGAGGAGATCACGCACCGCTAGATCGATCCCGGTGGCGGTATCTCCACACGGACGAATTCGGGTGGGATCGTCATAGGCCCGGGTGGTCAAGGCGAAGCTGGAATCACCGAAACGCACGATTCCGACTCCATCGAGGTCGGCGCGGACCACAAAGGGGGCATCCACCGTGGTGGTGGTACGGGTCATCATCTCGGCCAGGGGTGGACGATCATCGCCATCATCGGTGGTGATGACGGCTCGCAAGACCGGAGGGATCGCTCTCAACCGCCAGGATCGAGACACCGTGCCTTCCTCGATCGTCGTCAGCGGGCGACCCCGTCGAGCGCCATAGTCGGCGAGGGCATCGGTCTCTTCAACCGACAAGAAGCTGGTGCGGAACGAGTCATGGTTCAACCCTGGTTGAGCATCGTTCGGAACACGGTCAGATGCTGACGACACCCGGCGCATCGCTGGTGTGATCAGGCCAATCGACCACCGTTCTCGGCTGGGATGGGCGACCAGATGGTGGGCGATCTGGGCTGCAGCATCATCATCGAGCGGAGCCGACAGCTCGAGCCGTCGACCGGTGGCTGCGCCGGTGACCTTGAGACCAAGTCGGTGAGCAGCCCTCAGCACCACCGACGCCGCATGGTCATCGATACTGCACCGCGGCGAGGTCTCGATCCCATAGCTGGTGGGTGGTTGCCACGAACCCCGGGTGAGGAGGGAATCGACGAAGAAGCCATGGAATTCGCTGAGTTCATCACTGGTCAGCTCACCCTCGATAAAGACGATGTCAGCCACCCCGACCTCGTCGGGAAGCTCGATACCCAGATGGGTCGCCAGCGTGACGATCGTCGCGGCGCGCGGATCGGGATCCACCGATCGGATCGTTAAGCGATGCCACTCAGCCACCTCTTTGAACATAAGGGGTATCGCCTGATATTGCGAGACCAACCGGTGCTTTCCTGCGAGCCTGACCGATCAGAACCAGCGTCTCCGGCCGGAGATAGCTACGATTCGGCAGGTGGAACACGCCGAGACCCGACTCATCCTCATTCGTCATGGGGAGTCGAAGGCCACCGTCGAGCGGTTCCTTGGCGGTCCCGCCTCATGCACCGGATTGAGTGAGCTTGGGGTCGCCCAGGCGGAACGGCTGCACGACCGGATCGTTGCCACCGGTGAGCCCCAGGTCGATGTGGTGCTGGCAAGCCCCTTGCCTCGAGCCCGTCGGACCGCCGACATCATCGCTCCGGCATGGGGTCGAGAGGTGCTCGAGGACCGCGAACTGATGGAACACGATCCCGGTCCGATCTGTGACGGGATGGCGATCGATGAGTTCATCGACACCTATGGGATGCCGGACTGGAACGACGACCCCTTCGTCAGGTTCTTTCCTGATGGCGAAACCATCGGCGACCTCCACACCCGCATCGGCAAAGCCATCACCCGCATCGTCGACACCTACCAGGGCCAGACGGTGGCTCTGGTGTGTCACGGCGGCGTGATCTCTGTGGCCCTGCGGATCGCCTTAACCGCCCCCATCATCGGACGCTTCGAGCTCCCGACGGTGAATACCTCGATAACCGAGCTCATCCATCTCCGACCCGGTCGTTGGCGGATCGGCCGCTACAACGATGCTGCCCATTTGGCGGGATTGCCGACCTACACCCCACCTCAGACGACAGCGGACATCGTCGTCCGACTCGGCGGACCCATCCAGTTCGCCACCGACACGCCCTCGGTCATCGAGCGTCGACGCGGCGGCAGTGCCTCAAACACCGCGGTGGCCGTCACCCTGGCCGGTCGGAAATCCCGCTTCTTGGGTCAGGTCGGCGATGACACCGCCGGTCGGGGACTGATCGATGAGATGGAACGCGCTGGAGTTGAGGTCTCCTCGATTCGTCGTCGCGGCCGGACCGGATCGATCGTGGTCCTCGTCGATGCTGATGGCGAACGCACCATGCTGACCGATCGAGGATCGAGCACCGATCTCACCGATCCCGATCCGGCCTGGTTGAACGAGGTCGGGATGCTCCATGTGCCCTGGTACTCACTGGCTGGGGGAGCGATCGCTGCAACCGCCCGAACGGTGATCGAGTGGGCTCATGAGGCCTCGATCGATGTGTCCATCGATGTGTCGTCGGTGTCGGTCCTCGATGAAATCGGTTCTGATGCTGCCCGAGCAGCGATCTCGGCCCTCGAACCAGCGATCGTGTTTGCCAACGCCGATGAGGCGACCTATCTCGGCCTCGACGGACCCCTCGGTACTGCACTGACGGTGGTCAAACAGGGTCCCGATCCAGCCATCGTGTTCAGCGCCGATGGTCGTCGAGCCGATCGGGCCCCAATCCGGCTTCCTGACGGCACCGATACCACCGGCGCTGGCGATGCCTTTGCTGCCGGGTTCCTCGATGCCTGGCTGACCAAGGGTGATGCAGATCTCGACCATCTCTTGGTCGCCGGCCATCGCATCGCTTCAGCGGTGCTCGGACGTCCTAATCCAATCTGAGCTCGGCATCGCAGCGTTGTTTGACCTGGTCGTCATGGGTGACCACCAGGATCGGCCGGTCGGCAGCAGCGTTGAAGATGTCATCGAGAAGGGCTTCAGCTGTGGCGACATCAAGATGTTCGGTCGGTTCATCGAGAACATAGATCTGGGCTTCGCCGACCAGGAGCCGGGCCAGGGCTAAACGTCGAACCTCACCGCCAGACAGGGTGGCCCCGTATTCACCGACCACCCGGTCGGGGTCGAGGTTGAGTCCGGCTCGGATGAGCGCTGATCTGATCTCCTCGTCGGTGGCATCGCGACAGCCGATACGCACGTTTTCGGCTAGGGAGGTGGCAAACACGTGAGCATCTTGAGCGAGATAGCCCACGGTGCCGCTCACCTCAACCGATCCGGCCACCGGGGGGATCACTCCCAAGACGGTGGCCGCCAGGGTTGACTTGCCCACACCCGACCGTCCGGTCACCGCCAGCGCGGTGCCGCCTTCGACGGTGGCGGTCACCCGATGGGCCAGGGGTTCATCACCGGGCCATCCGATGGTGACCTCGTTCAATCGGATCGCTGGATCGTCAGCTGGATCGATCGGGGGACGATCACCGGTGCCGATCGGGTTAGCATCGATGACCTCGATCACCCGGGCAAGGGACGCAGTGGTGCGCGTCGAGGCTTGTGCGGCATTGGCGAAGCTGGTCAGGATCTCATGCAGGGCCAGCGGCGACAAGACGATGACCGCCAGCATGGTGGCTCGCAGTTGGCCTGACGCGACCGCTGGGCCGGCGATGACCAGGCCACCGATGACCGCCAAACTCGAGGCGATTACCTGGAGGGCTCCGGCCGCGCCGCTGACAAACGCCGCTCGATCATCGATCGCCTTGAGCCGGGCATCGATCTCGGCGATGCGATCAAGCTGGCTGGTATCGGCGTCGTAGACCGCCAGGTCGGGGGCACAGCGGGAGATCTCATGTACCGCTTCGGCTAGTTCGCCGCGCGTCGTGGCCGCGGCGGCATCGGTAGAGCGGGACCACCGTCGCGCCAGCCAGGGGGCCAGTCCAGCAGCGCCCAGGGTGGAGACCGCAAGAGCCACCGCTGAGAGGGGAGAGAAGACCGCGAACACGATCACGGTGGCGGCGATCACGATCACTCCCGAGGCCACCGGTACGATCACCCGGACCACGAGATCGGAGATCGCATCGACATCGGCGGTGACCCGACTGAGGAGGTCGCCGGACTGTCGGCCGATCCAGGAGGTGCGAGCCAGCTTGCGGTAGGTCTCGATCCGAAGGGCCGATTGGAGCTGTAGGGCCAGGTTGTGGGCTGAGAGGCGTTCGGCATAGCGCCCGACACCCCGGGTGATGCCAAAGAACCGCACCGCAACCGCGGCAGCGGTGAGATACATCACCGGCGGGTGTTCTGAGGCTCGGGACAAGAGCCAGCCGGACAGCCCGAGCAGGGCAACGGTGGAGATCGATGCTGATGCAGCCAACAAGATGGCGGAGGTCAACCGTCGAGTCGGGTGCAAGATCTCGCCGGAGAGTCGGCGAAGGAGGGTGAGGACCTGGCTCATGAGCGGCAGCCTTCCACGATGATCTCCCGGTCGGCAGCCTCGATGACCGCTTCACGGTGGCTGACCACGATCGCGGTGGTGTCCAGCGAGCGCAGGGTCTCGATCAGGGTGCGCTCGGTGTCGGCATCGAGCCCAGCGGTGGGCTCATCGACCACCAACAAGATGGCCCCACCCTTGGTGACTCGAAGCACCGCCCGAGCCATGGCTACCCGCCGCTGTTCACCGGCCGACAGGGTCGCGACGGTACCGCCGGTGGCTTGGTTGAGTTCGAGTTGGTGAGCTCCAACACGATCGAGGGCGTGACGGACCTCATCGTCGGTGGCATCGGGGGCGCCGAGGCGGACATTGTCAGCCACCGTTCCGGCGATCATGGCGGGATGTTGGGCAACATAGGCGATCGAGGAACGCGGCGGAGCAACCAGGGTGCCTGAGGTTGGAGAGGAGAGTCCGGCAATCGAGGTGATGATGGTGGTTTTGCCGGCTCCCGACGGTCCGGTGAGGGCCACAATTTCGCCCCGCTCGATGGTCATCGACACATCCGAAATGATCGGGGTTGTCGCTCCATCGGGAACGAAGGTCACCGATGAGAGTTCGACGAGGGGACCGGTCGGCGATGGTGCGGTGGGTGTGGTGACCGGATCAGCATCGATCACCGAGAACGCCGATTCGGCGGCAGCCATGCCGTCGGCAGCATCGTGGTAGTGGACCCCGACCTGTCGGACCGGCTGGTAGGCCTCGGGAGCCAAGATGAGGATAAAGAGCGAGGTCGCCAAGTCGAGGTCGCCGTGGACCACCCGGAACCCGGCGGTGACTGCCACCACGGCCACGCTGAGGGTGGCCAAGAGTTCGAGGACCAGGGCACTCAGGAAGGACACTCGCAAGGTCCCCATCGTTTCATGGCGGTGGACACCTTCAGTTCGGCGAAGACCATCGGCTTGGGCCCGGGCTCGACCAAAGACCTGGAGGGTGGGCAGACCGGCGACCAGGTCGGCAAAGTGTCGAGCCAGAAGGAGCTGGGTTCTCCAGCGTCGACGGGTGCGAGCTTCGGTAGACCAGCCGACCAGGATCATGAAGACCGGGATGAGGGGGATCGTGATCGCCACGATCGCTGCACTGCTCCAGTCAGCGCTGACGATGGCCACGATGATGATGATCGGTACCGTGACCGCCATCACCAGTTGGGGGAGATAGCGGCCATAGAAGCCATCGAGGGCATCGATGCCCCTGGTGACCAGGGTGACCAGGGCGGGGGTGGACACCTCTCGGTCACTCGGCCGAGCGAGTCGGGATCGGATCACATCCAGACGAAGCTGGGATTTGACCGCCGCGGCCGTGCGATGAGCGATCACCGAGTGGAACCAGGTCAGCAGGGCTCGAGCCCCAAACACGACCGCCAAGATGATGGCCGCGGTGGCCAGTCCATCGGTGGTCTGGTGGTCGACGACCCGAGCGATCGCCTGGGAGAGGACCCGGGCCTGGCGGGCCTGGATGACCACCACGACAGCGGTGATCGAGGCCACGATGACTCCGGCCACAAAATAACGTCTCGTCGCCCGAGCCCGAGCGACGAGACGTGGATCGATGGGAGGTCCCGACCGAGACGGGGGACCGGGGGCCGTCTGATCGACGGCCCCATCGGTATTGGGCATCAGTTGGGGGTCACCACTGGAGCATGCTCCGGGATGAGCTTGGCATTCAGGCGATGCCGGAAGACCCACACCGACCAGGCCTGATAAGCCAAAACGATCGGCACGAAGACGATGGCCGCAATGGTCATGATCTTGAGGGTCGAATCGGTCGATGCGGCGGTGATCCGATCGAGCGGAAGGGCAGCCTTCGAGCTATTGAAGCCGAGGTTGGGCCACATCCTCAAGAAGATGCCCACGGCGACCATGGCGGTGGTCACCGCGGTGCCGATAAAGGCCCAGCCATTGCGGTCAGCCCGGTTGGCCAACCAGGCAGCCACCAGACCGAGGGCCGCGACGAGGGCGGTCAGCCAGCCGAGAACCGGGTAGGCACCGGGATAGGCGGCATGTTGCCAGATCAGGAAGACGGCTCCGCCGACGATCGCGACCAGACCGGCCTTGGTGGCGAAGTCCCTGGCCCGCTCATGGATGATGCCTGAGGTCTTCAGAGCCAAGAAGAGGGCGCCATGGAACAGGAAGAGGACCACCAAGACCACTCCGGCGAGGAGGGCGAAGGGGCTAAACAGGTTCCAGAAGTAGGGCGAGCCGTCCACCACGTGGAGGCTCTCGCTGCCCTCGGCCAAGACCACCGGAAGACCGATGATGAAATTGCCGAATCCAACACCGAAGACCAAGGCGACAACAAAGGAGCCGATACCGGCCATGTAGTCGAACCGGTTCCGCCAGGCGTGGTCGGGGTGCTTGGCCCGATACTCGAACGACACCCCACGGATGATGAGGCCGATCAAGATGAGGAACAAGGGCAGATAGAGGCCCGAGAAGAGGGTCGCGTACCAGCCGGGGAAGGCTGCAAAGGTCGCTCCGCCGGCGGTGAGGAGCCAGACCTCATTGCCGTCCCACAGGGGGCCGATCGTGTTGACGATGACCCGCCGCTCGGTGTCGTCCTTACCGAGGACCCGGATCAGCATGGCAACGCCATAGTCGTAGCCCTCCAGGATCAGATATCCGATCCACAAGACGGCGATGAGGATGAACCAGAGAACCTGG
>PDSL01000044.1 GCA_002748455.1 Ilumatobacter coccineus | reverse complement strand
CGACTGGCAACGCGGCCAACTCTCGTCCCTGATGGTCGGGATCACCGAAGCTGCCCGACACGGCGCCGAGGCGATCGCTGTGGCTCTCGGTGACCAGCCCTATCTGACCCCCCAGGCCTGGCGCCAGGTGATCACCAGCCCCAGTCCGATCGGTGTGGCCACCTATGGTGGCCGTCGCGGTCATCCGGTCTATCTCGAAGCCATCACCTGGCCCCTGCTTCCCGAAGCCGGCGATGAGGGAGCTCGCTCCTTGCTCCGGCACTATCCCGATCTGGTCACCGAGATACCCTGCCCTGGCGACCCGTCCGATATCGACACCGCGGAGGACCTCACCGATGCCCCAAACGATGACTGATGACCCCGCGGCGATCTGGACCGATAGCCGGACTCAGCGACCAGAGCCGCCGACCACACCCCTACGTCCACGTCCGTGGCCACCGACGATCACCGGCCCAGCGGCCGAACCGGTCGACTCGACGACTCGGCGAAGCACGCGGATGACACTGGTGATGCTGGCTACCGTTGCCGCGGCGAGCATCGTCCGGCGATACCGCCGATGACCGACCACGCCCGGATCACCGAACTCTTGGGTCGTTCTCCCCGAGGCCGCTATGAGGTGGTGGTGCGCGACCCCAACGGCGATCCCGCGGTCTTACGCAATGCTCCCTTCCTCGATGATGGCACCCCGATGCCCACCCTCTACTGGTTGTGTAGCCCCACCGAGATTCGCCGCATCGGCCAGATCGAGTCCGCCGGTGGAGTCGATCTGGCTGAAGCCGAGGTCGATGCCGATGAACTGGCTGCGGCCCACGAGCGCTATGGCGCTGAACGTGACCAGCTCATCCCCGCCGATCATGAGGGTCCTCGTCCCACCGGCGGGGTCGGCGGCACACGTGTCGGGGTCAAGTGTCTCCACGCCCACTGGGCGTGGCATCTCGCTGGAGGCGACGATCCGATCGGCCGATGGATCGAGAACGAGCTGACCGGCGGTGTCACGATCACGATCGGCGAGTCGGCAACCACTGTGACCTGGGGGTCGACCACCGCCACCGTGCCGTGGGGATCGCACCGTCTCACCGACCACTATCTCGCTCATGATCCAGCGCGGCCCGAGGACCTCACCATCGCGATCGGGGCGGTCACCGATTCCCTCGCCGAGATCATCGCCGACCATCCCGATCTGGTGACCGCTCGGCCGCTACGGATCGCTGGTGCCGATCAATTGGTCTGGCTTGAGGCTGGACACCCCAATCTGACCGGCGAGACCGTGGTGGCACGCGATGATGTCGAAGACGTGTTCCGCATGATCGCCATGGAGCCCCTTGACCAGCGTCGCCATCATCCTGGTTTGACCAAGCCTGACACCATCGTGGGACTGACCTGTGTGGTGGTGGCGGTCCTCCGCCAGCTCCAAGCCGATCGCGCTCGCTTCATCCTGGAGGCATGATGGCGCGATCGTCCTGGTTTCGTCGGACTCCCCCGCTGACCCTGTACGGACGCCGCGTCGCCCTGCGGCCCTTGGGTGTCGATGACTTCAGGGCCTACCGCGAGGTTCGCCGACGTAATGCTGACTGGCTCTTGCCGTGGGAACCGCTCCGCTCCCCAACACTGCCCGATCCCACCACCGATCGCTCCGCCTTCGAACACCGATGCTCGATTCGGCACCGTGACATCCAACTTGACCATGCCTATGCCTTCGGGCTCTTTGTCGGCGACCGCTTCGCTGGCGAAGTCAACCTCACCCAGGTGATCCGCGGTGCCACCCAGAGCGGCACGATCGGATACTGGATCGACCGTGACCTGGCTGGCCATGCCTATGTTGCCGAAGGGGTTGCCGTACTCATGGCGTATGCCTTCGATGCCCTCAATCTCCATCGCCTGGAGATCTGTATCGTTCCCCGCAACCATCGCAGCCGCCGGGTGGTCGACAAACTTGGTCTCAGGAACGAAGGCACCGCCCAGAGTTTTCTGGAGATCAATGGGGTGCGCGAAGACCATGTGCGCTACGCGATCACCTCGACCGAATGGGCTGAACGACGAGACGATCTGATCGATCGTTGGATCGGCGGATCAACCTCAGCGTGAACGACGCTCCTCGTCCCAGTCGGAGAACTTCTGACGCCGAACCGTGGTGCGCCGTTTCCACATCTTGGTCTTCCAGTGACGACGATTGCGTCGCTTCTGCTTGGCCAGTTTGGCCTTGGCGACCGCAGCGTCTCGGCGTTGGGGTGGGCGCCACCGATTGGCGGGCTCATGAACATCGTCCGGCTCTAGGCCAGCGCTGACGAGTTGGGCTGCTTTGTTGAGTTCGACCTGAACCCGATGACGCTCACTGTGGGCTTGGGCACGCAGCTCCTGTTTGGGCGGTGTTGGCGAATCGGACGTGCGATGTCGCTGGCTCATCGACCTTCCTCCTTAGCGGTCGAGATGTGCTCCCCCTCGGATTCACCTTAGTTCGCGATTCAGCCAGCCCTTTGAGGGTTTCCGTAACGGACGCGCGCGAATTCTGTCGCGGTTTGGTCGCGTCAACGCGACGAAATGCGAGCCTTCAGGGCCCGAATTCGTTCATCAAACCAGGGTTGTTGAATCGTCCACAGTTGGGGTTCCAGCTCCCGAGCGACCGCGGCATCATGATCGGTGATCTGCCCCATGTCGGCAATCGTGCGCTTGGCCAGGATGGCCAACTCCCTAGGCGCCGATGCTGCCCCACGAGCGAACTCGTGAGCGGTGTCGAGAAGTTCATCATCGGGTACACAGCGATAGGCCAGCCCGACACGCTCGGCTTCGGGCCCATCGAGCACTTGGGAGAACACCACCGCGGCCATCGCCCCCTGCAATCCGACGATGCGCTCTTGCATCCAGGTGTGGCCTCCGCCGGGATGGAGACCGATCTGGAGGAATCGAGAATCGAACCGAGCCCTGGTCGCAGCCAAGCGCACATCACACCCCAACGCCAGGTTCATCCCGGCACCGACGGCAGGACCGTTGACCGCGGCGAGGGTCGGCAGCGGGCTCCGAGCGATCCGCAAGAAGCCCTCATAGATCATCTTGAGACTCTCACTGGTGGCGGTCTGGAGATTGCCAAGATTGGCGCCGGCACAAAATGCTGAGCCCGCTCCGGTGACGATGACCGCGCCGACCGAGTCGTCGGCTTCGAGCTGGTCCATCGCTGACACAATCTCGTCCACCATCGGGGCGGTCAAGGTGTTGCGCTCATCGGGATGGTTGAGGGTCAGTGTCGCCACGCCATCGAGGATGTCGACCAATACCAGTGCCATCTCTTCAGTCTGGCATCTCAACCCCGATAGCTCCACACCGTCACCGCTCTGCATTTAGCGAGGCCAGACACACTCAGGTAGCCTGACGGACGTTCACGTGAACACTTCACTACTTACTCCACTTAAGGGGAGGACACCCATGATTCAGCGCAAGCGTCTCCTGGCTGCCGGAATCGCTGCTTCGCTCGTCTTTGCGGCGTGCGGTAGCAGCTCAGACGATAAGTCCGGCGATGACACCGCCAGCGAAGCGGCCGGGGCCGACAGCTCCGCCAGCGAGAGCGAAGGCTCCGAGAGCGAGGGCCAAGAGGCTCCTTCGAGCGACGTCACCGTTGGTTTGACCTTTGACATTGGCGGTCGTGGCGACCAGTCGTTCAACGACTCCGCTGCTGCCGGTATCGAGCGGGCCGCTGCCGAGCTGGGCATCACCTTCAACGAGGCTGAGCCCAATGCCGACGGTTCCAACCGGGCCGAGCTGCTCCAGCTCCAGGCCGACCAGCACGACCTCGTGCTTGCCATCGGGTTCCTTTTTGAGGCCGACGTCGTCGCGACAGCTGCCGAAAATCCTGATGTCAAGTTTGCTGTGGTCGACTCGGCCATGCTCGACTTCGACAATGGTGGCGTGCCCTACGCCGACAATGTCCAGGGCCTGACCTTCGCCGAGAACGAGGGCTCCTTCCTCGTCGGTGTGGCTGCAGCCCTCAACTCCAAGACCAACACCGTTGGCTTCATCGGCGGTGTCGGTGGGTTTGGTCTGATCGAGCGCTTCGAAGCCGGTTTCACCGCTGGCGTCAAGGCGGTCAATCCCGACATCACCGTGATCCCGCAGTACATCACCCAGGCTCCCGACTTTGAAGGCTTCTTCGCTGCCGACCGGGCCAAGGAGATCGCTCTTGGCATGTACGACCAGGGTGCCGACGTGATCTATCACGCTGCTGGCGGTTCGGGTGCTGGGCTCTTCGAAGCTGCCAAGGAGCGCAGTGAGGCGAGCGGCACCAAGGTATGGGCGATCGGTGTGGACTCCGACCAGTACCTCACCTCGTCCGAGGATGTCCGCGACTACATCTTGACCTCGATGCTCAAGCGTGTTGATGTCGCTGTCTTCGAAGCCACCAAGGCCCAGACCGAAGGCAACTTCACCCCTGGCAACATCGTCTATGACCTCGCTGCTGAGGGCGTCGGCTACGCCACCACCGGTGACTTCCTCACCCAGGACGTGATCGACACCATGGAGGACTACAAGGCCAAGATCATCGCTGGCGAGATTGAGGTGCCGATGGCTCCCGAAGGCTGATAACAGCCTTAACTATTTAGCGAATAGTTAAAAATATGACAGCGAAGCGGAGGTCGACTAAATTCGGCCTCCGCTTCGGTGTTTTCGGGACGAACGCCATCCCGGCACAAGCGATGACAGGAGAACCTTATGACTGCTGCGATCGAGTTGGTTGGCATCACCAAACGTTTCCCGGGTGTGATCGCTAACGACAACGTCAATCTCAAGGTTGAGCCCGGAGAGATCCACGCCATCTGTGGCGAAAACGGAGCCGGCAAATCAACCCTGATGAAAATCTTGTACGGGATGCAACCGGCCGATGAGGGCCAGATGTTCATCAATGGCGAGGAGGTGCACTTCTCATCACCAACCGATGCCATCGAAGCCGGTATCGGGATGGTCCACCAACACTTCATGCTCGCCGACCAGATGACCGTCCTCGACAATGTCATCCTGGGTTCCGAACCGGCCAACGCCCTCGGCGTGATCGACTATAAGAAGGCCACCGACCACCTCAAGGCGGTGGGAGATGCCTACGGGTTGACGATCGATCCTCATGACCTCATCGAAGAGCTTGAGGTTGGCGAACAACAGCGAGTCGAGATCATCAAGGTCCTCTATCGAGGCGCTCGGATCCTGATCCTCGATGAGCCGACCGCGGTGCTCGTGCCGCAAGAGGTCGAAGAACTCTTCCGCAACCTGCGCGAACTCCAAGCGGGCGGTGCGACGATCATCTTTATCGACCACAAACTCCAAGAAGTGCTCGATATCTCCGACCGGATCACGATCATCCGGCGGGGCAAGACGATCACCACCGTCGATGCCGATTCGGTGACCGCCGCTGACCTGGCCGAGTTGATGGTGGGGTCCGAGCTGCCGACACCATCGCTCTCCGAATCCACGGTGACCGATGAACCGGCCCTCGTCGTCGACAACGTCACCGTGCTTGACGAAGACAAGCGGCCCAGCCTCGATGGCGTCTCCCTCACCGTCCATAAGGGCGAGGTACTGGGAATCGCCGGTATCGAAGGCAACGGCCAATCCGAACTGATCGGGGCGATCATCGGCACCGAAGACATCGCTAGCGGCAAGATCTCCTTGATGAGCGAGGACATCAGTCGGGCCTCGGTACGCAAACGCCGCGAAGCTGGCATCGCCTTCGTTCCCCAAGACCGCCACCACGAGGGTCTTCTCCTCGATGCCTCTCTGTGGGAAAACGCTGCCCTGGGCCACCAGACCAAGACCCCGTTCTCCAAGGGGTTCTGGATCGATCGGCCGGGCTCACGCGAGCGGACCCAGAGCATTCGATCCGACTTTGATGTCCGTAGCCCCGGGGTCGACGTGATCGCCCGGGCACTGTCGGGAGGAAACCAGCAAAAGCTGATTATCGGGCGTGAGATGACCGACGATCCGACCGTCCTGATCGCTGCTCACCCCACCCGGGGGATCGATGTTGGCGCCCAGGCCGATGTCTGGAACGATATTCGTGCAGCGCGTCGGCTCGGTCTCGCCACCCTCTTGATCTCTGCCGACCTCGACGAGCTGATCGGTCTCTCCGACCGCCTCGTCGTCATGTTCCACGGCCATCTGGTCGCTGAACTCGACCCGGCCGAGGTCACTCCCCGACTCCTCGGTAGCTATATGACCGGCGCTGCCCTCGCCGAGACAGGAGATCAGTCATGAAGAACACCTTGCGACGGGTCAGCTTGACCTTGGCCGCCCCGGTCATCGCTACCGTGGTCGCCATCGCGATCTCCTCGATCGTGTTGGCAGTCTCGGGTTCAGACCCGTTTGAGACCTTCAAGACGATGATCACCAACGGCACCAAGCTGGAGTCGATCGTCGACATGCTCAACCGGGCGACCCCGCTCTATCTTGCAGCCATCGCCGCGGCGATCGGGTTCCGTATGAACCTGTTCAATATCGGCGTTGAAGGCCAATACGTGTTAGCTGCCTTTGTCGCTGCCGTGGTCGGAGCCAAGATCAGCCTCCCTGGCCCTCTCCACATCTTGGTCATCTTGCTGGTGGCCATGGCGGTGGGCGCCATCTGGTCGGGCATCGCTGGATTGCTCAAGGTGGCTCGAGGAGTCAACGAGGTCATCTCGACCATCATGTTGAACTTCATCGCCACCGGTGGCTTGGTAGCGGCCCTGCTCCCTCACTTCATCGAAGATGCCACCGCTGCCAACCAGGGCACCCCCCAGGTGCCCGAATCAGGTTGGCTTCCCGACCTCAATGGCATTCTCGAAATCTTCACCCGTGAGATCACCAAGGGACGACACCTCACCGGAGTCTTCGTGATCGCCATCATCGTCGGCGTGATCTATCACGTCTTGCTCAACCGAAGCCGGTTTGGGTTCGACATTCGAGCCTCGGGGATGAACCCGACCGCCGCTCGAGCCGGTGGTGTTCCACCCAAGCGGATGATCCTGATCGCCATGGTCGGCGGCGGTGTCGTCGCTGGTCTGGTCGGTATGCCCGAAATCCTGTCCAATACCCACGCCTACGATCAAGGCTTTATCCGAGGCCTCGGCTTCGCCGGTATCGCTGTCGCCCTGTTGGGACGCAACAACGCTCCGGGCATGGCCTTCGCTGCACTCCTGTTCGGATTCTTGGATTCGAGCGCCGCGATCTTGCAGGTCAGTTCGCTGGCATCGAGCGAAATCGTGGTGATCATGCAGGCGACCATCTTGCTGGTGGCCGTGATCGCTTACGAGGTCGTCAACCAGATCCGACAGCGCGATGAAGTCAAACGGGCCGCAATGATGACGGAGGCAAGCTCATGAGTCAAACAATTACCCCTGCCGTTGCGCCTGAATCCAACGGCACTAGCTTCCTCAAATCCCTGCCAGCGTGGGCGCGCTGGTCAGGCGCCACCCTGGTGGGGCTTCTGATCCTCACCATCGTTCAGTCGGTGTCAGGAACCACCCTCCTCACCGCCGACACCACCGCGTCGGCCATGATTCGCTGGTCGATCCCGATCCTGTTGGCCGGGCTTGGAGGTCTCTTCTCCGAACGTTCCGGTGTGGTCAATATCGGTCTTGAAGGAATGATGATCTTCGGGACCTGGTTTGCCGCCTGGGGAGCCCTCAACTGGGGACCGTGGGGTGGATTGATCGCCGGCATCCTCGGTGGTGCTCTTGGAGGTCTGCTCCACGCAGTTGCCACGGTCACCTTTGGCGTTGACCAGATCGTGTCCGGTGTGGCGATCAATATTCTCGCCCCCGGTTTGACCCGGTATCTGTCAGAACGGATCTTTACCGGTCAGACCGGTGGATCGGTGTCCCAGTCGCCACGGGTCAACGGATTCAGCGAGTTTGAGATCCCGATCATTGCCGATGCCTTGGGCTGGGTCCGCGAACGAGAGATCTTCTTCATCTCTGACATCGCCGGTATCTTGCGAGGCTTTGTGATCGATCTCTCGATCTTCACCCTCCTCGCCCTTGCACTCGTGCCGATCTCGGCCTGGGTCCTGTGGCGGACTCGGGTGGGTCTGCGCATCCGGATCTGCGGTGAGCACCCATCGGCAGCCGAATCGCTCGGTGTCAAGGTGTACCGCCACAAGTATCTCGCTGTTGTTATTTCCGGTGCCTTTGCGGGCATGGCTGGAGCCTTCATCGTCCTCGAGCTGTCGGGTCTCTACCGTGGTGGTCAAACCACCGGTCGAGGCTTTATCGGCTTGGCAGCGTTGATCTTCGGCAACTGGAAGGCCCTTGGCGTGCTCACCGGGTCACTACTCTTCAGCTACCCCTTCGGACTGGCCCTCAAGGATTTCGATGCCACCAGCAGCGGGACTGCCACCCGAGCCCTGCTCTTGGTGGTCGCGATCGGCCTGTACGCCACCACCGTGTGGCTGTGGCGGGGTCGCGACACCATCAAGTCTGATCTTGAGGATCCGACCGGCACCTGGGCCAAGCTGATCGGAGGTGTTCGAGCCGACGAACGAACCGGCTTGACCGTCCTTGCCGCTGGATTAGGAACGATCGCGCTCTTGTGGTATCTCCTCACCGACTCGGCAGCCTCCTGGCTGCCAAACACGATGCCGTATGTGCTGGTGCTCTTGGTCTTGATCTTTGCTGCCCAGCGGTTGCGACCACCCAAGGCGGTTGGTATCCCGTTCCGTAAGGGCGATCACTGATCCTGTGAGCGGGTTGCCGAGCTCGGTGCTCCACGACCACCTCGACGGTGGGCTCCGACCGGCAACCGTGCTCGAGCTAGCTGACACGATCGGTTGGCAGCTGCCTCGCGACCAGCCTGAGCCGCTTCAGGCCTGGTTCACTGCTGGGGCAGCTGCCAAGGACATCATCAAGTATCTGGCCACATTCGAGCACACCTTGGCGGTCATGCAGACCGCTGAGAACATCGAACGGGTGGCCTATGAAGCGGTCATCGATCTGGCCGCTGATGGGGTGGTCTATGCCGAGATCCGGTTCGCCCCCGAACTCCACCAAGCTGATGGCTTAGCTCTTGAGGAGATCGTCGAAGCGGTCACCGCCGGACTGCGGCGGGGCGAACGCGATGCAGCAATCACCGGATCGAAGATCTGGGCTGGGGCGCTCCTGTGTGCCATGCGCACCGAAGATCGTTCATTGGAGATCGCCAAGCTGGTCGATCGCATGCGATACACCGACGACAAGGTGGTCGGGTTTGACCTGGCTGGAGCTGAAACCGGCTTCCCGCCCTCGCTCCATGCTGAAGCCTTGGCGTTTGCCCGCCAGCATCATCTCAATATCACGATCCACGCCTCGGAGCCGCCCGATCTTGAACTGATCTCTGATGCCGTAGCCCATGGAGCCCATCGGATCGGTCACGGAGTCCGTCTGATGGCCGATATGACGATCACCGATGGGGTCATCACCGAGATGGGGCCACTGGCGTCGTTTGTGCTCGATCACCAGATCCCCCTTGAAGTGGCACCCACCTGTCATGTCCAGATCGGCGCTGTCGAGGATCTGGCCCATCATCCGGTGGGGCCCATGTTGCGAGCCGGATTCAACGTGAACATCAATACCGACAATCGGTTGATGAGTGATGTCACTCCCTCATCGGAACTGGCCGCGGTCACGTCGACCTTTGGATTGTCCACCGCCGAGGTCAAACAATTGGTCGTCAACGGCGTGATGGCCGGCTTCGCTCCCCTCGCAACGCGCACCCAGATCGTCGCCGATCAGGTGCATCCCGCCTTCGCCTGAGTGTTTCATGCAAACTCACCTCGAACTGTCCTGTCGTGACCCGAGGTCGCTACGGTGGATAGATGATGCATGACCTCATTCAACGATCCCCTAAGGTCTTGCTCCACGACCACCTCGATGGTGGGCTCCGACCGTCAACGGTTGTCGAGCTAGCTGAGGAGTACGGATATCGCGACCTTCCGACCCACGATGTCGATGATCTGACGACCTGGTTTAACCGGGGAGCCAAACGCAACGATTTGGTGCTCTATCTCGAAACCTTCATCCACACCGTCGGGGTGATGCAAGACCGCGACGCCATCGAACGCGTCGCCTACGAGTGCGCCCAGGATCTGGCCGCTGACAATGTGGTCTACGCCGAAGTCCGTATGGCTCCCGAGCTGTGTATCGAGAAAGGCCTCACCCTTCAAGAGGTGCTCGATGCCATCCTCGAGGGTTTCGAACGCGGGTCGGCGGGCACCGACCTGACGATCAAGACGATCTGTTCAGCGATGCGCACCGCTGCCCACAGCCGCGAGATTGCCGAACTGGCGGTCGCCAACCGTGACCGAGGTGTGGTCGGGTTCGATATCGCTGGAGCTGAAGAGGGCTATCCCCCGTCGCGCCATCTGGAAGCCTTCCAATATGTGATGAGGTCCAATTTCCATTCGACCATCCACGCCGGTGAAGCATTCGGTCTGCCCTCGATCTGGGAAGCCCTCCAATACTGTGGTGGTGAACGTCTCGGCCACGGGGTTCGCATCGTCGACGACATCACCGGCGAACCAGGAGCCGAAAAGCTTGGCCACCTGGCCGCCTATGTGCGCGACAGCCGGGTGTGTCTCGAAATGTGTCCGACTTCCAACCTCAATACCGGGGTGTGTTCATCGATCGAGGAGCACCCGATCGAACTCTTGAAGCGTCTCCGGTTCCGGGTCACCGTCAACACCGACAACCGCTTGATCAGCGATACATCGATGACCAGGGAGATGATGAAGCTCCACGATGCGTTCGGCTGGGATCTCCACGATTTTGAATGGCTGACGATCAACGCGATGAAGTCAGCATTCACCGCCTTCCCTGAGCGACTTCGCATCATCAGCGGTTTGATCAAGCCGCGCTACGCCCTCCTGCGAGCCGAATCCTCTCTCGGTTCGCTCTAACCCAACAAGGAGCCAACCATGACCGTCAACGTCACCATTGTCGAGCATCCCCTGGTAGCCGATTCTCTGGCCCGTATTCGTGACCGCGACACTCCCAATCCCTTGTTCCGCATCAATTTGGAACGGATCGGGACCCTCTTGTTGGCTGAAGCAACCAAGTCGCTCCCCACCGTTGACGGCACGGTGGAAACCCCGCTCACGACCGCCCCAGCTCGACGGCTCGCCGTTCAGCCGGTGATCGTGCCGGTCTTGCGAGCTGGGCTCGGTTTTGTTCACGCTGCCCAAGAGCTGATGCCGGTGGCTGATGTGGGCTTTATCGGGATCTCCCGCAATGAAGAGACGTTTGAGCCTCAGGCCTATGTCAACAAATTGCCTGACACCTTGTCGGGACGGCCGGTCATCGTGATCGATCCCATGCTGGCCACCGGAGGCTCGCTGGCCCATACCATCGATCTCTTGTTGGAACGCGATCCTCTCCAGCCGATCACTGTGGTGTGTGCCGTGGCAGCGCCGGAAGGTATCGAGCGGCTCCGCGACAGCGGCTACCACCTCAATGTGTTTGCCGCCACGATCGATGAGAAGCTCAATGAGCAGGCCTTTATCGTGCCCGGGTTGGGCGATGCCGGTGATCGCCAGTTTGGTACCGGGTCGTAGTCTTCTCGTTGCACTGACATGACCGAGGAGGCGATCACCCCCAGCGATGACGCGGCAGCGGGGGGCAACCGTCGCCGCGAGTGGATCACCATGGGGGCAATCCTGGTGGTGATGGGGGTGGTCATGACCGTGGTCAGACGCCCTGGCCACTGGTGGGGTGACGACTGGGCCCTCTATATCCGTCAAGCCGATGCCTTGGTGCACGGCACGGTGCGCCGGGTTGCTGACGCCAATGCCTTCACGGTCTCGATGTCGCAAGGGGCTCCCTTCAGTCCCCCGATCTATCCGTGGGGCTATCCGATCATGTTGGCTCCCTTTGTTGCCGTGCTCGGGATCGATGTCGATGCCTTGGCCATCGTCACCGTGCTGTCGGCGTTAGCCGCTGGCGTTGGCTGGTACCTCCTGGCTCGTCGGCGGTTGGGGATGGTGCCGGCCATGGTGGGCATGGTGGCGGTGACCTGGTCGCCCTTGCTCTTCACCTGGGTCGAGCTGATCCAGTCTGAGCTGCCGTTCTTGGGGGTCACCATGTTGGCTCTGGCCGGGCTCGACCGGGTAGCTCAACGACACGCCCTCTTTGGCTCTCGGGCTCGGTGGTGGGTTCTGGCCTTGGTCGGGGTGGGGGTGGCTGCCTCATTCAGCGTGCGCCGCGAAGGGCTCGGGATGGTGGCCGCACTCGGCGCCGCCCAGCTGAGTGCCCTGGTCGCCACCCAAGCTTGGCGACGATATCGAGGGCCGGCACGATGGCGAGTGATCGCCCAGCTGGCCACTCCCTTTGGCTCAGCACTCGGCGTGGTGTTGGCGATCCAGGTGCTCTTGCCGACCACCGTGGTGCCGCGATATTCGGGCACCAGCATTGCCAATACCTGGCGATTTGGGGTTAAGCATCTGTCCCATCTGGCCCAGCTGATCGGGCTTCGCAAGCCGTGGGCTCCCGAGCCAGCGATCTTTGGGGCACCGGGTTTGGGCTGGATGGCCTTTGGGGTGATCTTCGCGTTTGCCCTGGTGGGGATGGGGTTGGCATTCAGGATCAACCGCACGAGAGACCTCCATCTGGTGGCCTATGGCGTGGTGGCGTTTGCCATCGGCGGTTCGTTCATGTATGCCAACCATCGCTATGTGGTCACCGTGGCACCCCTGGTGACCTTGTTGTCGTTGAGCGCCCTGTGGTGGACGATCGATCAGCTCAGCCATCGGCGGGCAGCGACTGTGGCGGTCGTGGCGGCCCTCATTCCCATCGTGGCGTCCAATGGCTGGTTTGCCTGGCAGCGGCTGGAGACCACCAGGGAGCTCGCTGCCGATGGAACGATCGAATGGGGACCAACCCATCCCGATGCGATCGCCATGTTTGAGGCGGTGGAAGAACTCACTCCACCTCGCGCTGTGGTTGGTGCCCCCAAGGCCCGAGCCATGGGGTTGATGACCGGCCGACCGACGGTTCAGGTCGATCAGTATCGACCGATACCTACCGAGATCACCGTTGCCTATGTGGTGGCCGAGCTGTCGAGCCCGGTGCCATCAACCCTGACCGACGCTGGCTATGACCTGATCTGGTCGAATATGCGGTTTGGGTTGTGGCAGCTGGCCGACGACTAGGACGACTGAAGCAGTTCGGCCAACCCAGCCACGAAGGGCTGGGGATCAGCATCGACCGCTTCGCCATAGATCTTGACCTTGGGCTCGGTGCCGCTGGGACGCACCTGGATTCGAACGCCCCCATCGAGATAGAAGCGCAAGAGGTTGGCATCCGGATAGTCCTCGGTGGAGACCACCGCTCGTCCAGCAATCTCAGCCGGCGGGTTGGACCGTAGCGCGTTGACCCGGGCAGCGCCGTCTTCAGGTGGCATCCGCACCGCGGCATCGGCCAAACGGTGCAAGCCAAACCGCTGAGCGATGTCGTCGAGGCGATCTTGGAGAGTGACCCCGTCGGCAGCAGCGACGGCGGCGAGTTCGGCAAAGAGCACCGCGGCGGTGATCCCATCCTTGTCGAGAGGCTGGTCGCACACCAGATAGCCCAAGGCTTGCTCATAGCCAAACACCAGACGCTTGTCAGGACGGTCGAGGGTGGCCCGAGCGATCCACTTGAAGCCGGTGAAGGTTTCGACCGATTCGATGCCTGCAGCAGCGGCCATCTTCGACAGCAGCGATGATGACACCAGAGTGGTGATCACCAGACGGTCATCGCCGGTGGTGTTGGCCAGGATGTGATCGGCGAGGAGCCAACCGATCTCGTCACCTTCAAGTCGGCGCCATCCGCCGTCGGGTGTGGGGATCGCTGCTGCAAGCCGATCGGCATCGGGGTCGTTGGCGATCGCCAGCTGGGCTCCGCACGACTCCGCCGTGGCGAGCAAGAGATCCATCGCTCCGGGTTCTTCGGGATTGGGGAACGAGACGGTGGGGAAACTCCCATCGGGCTCAAACTGAGCGGCAACCGGTACCGGTGCCGGGAATCCGGACACCTCAAAGGCCTTCATCAGGATCTCGCCGCCCACGCCGTGCATCGCCGAATAGGCGACAGTGATTCCGTCAACCTCGGGACGCAACCGAACCTTGGGCACCGAAGCCACATAGGCATCGATCATGTCGTCGCCGACGGTGCCGATCAGGGGATCGTCATCAGATGCCAACTCGGTGGCGGTGGGATCAACCTCGCTGATCTGGGCCGAGATCCCACTGTCGTGGGGCGGGACGATCTGGGCTCCATCGGCGAGATAGACCTTGTAGCCGTTATCGGCCGGCGGGTTGTGGGACGCGGTGACCACGACCCCAGCAACAGCATTGAGCTCGGTGATCGCCCAGGCGACCACCGGGGTGGGCACCTTCTGGTCGAACAGGTAGGAGCGAATCCCATAGGCCGCCATGATCCGGGCGGTGTCGGAAGCAAAGACATCGCTCTTGCGGCGGGCATCGTAGCCGATGACCACACCCCGCTCAGCAGCGTCGGGATAGAGCTTGAGAAGGTAGCGGGCCAGCCCGGCAGCAGCTTGGCGCACCACGAGGCGGTTCATGCGCTGTGGGCCAGCGCCCACAGCCGCTCGAAGTCCGGCGGTGCCAAATTCGAGGCGGCCGGTGAACCGTTCAACCAAGATGGCATCATCACCGCCGAGGAGGTCCCGGAGTTCGGAGGCGATGTCGGCATCGGGTTCGGAGGCCAACCACCGCTCGGCACGGTCACGCAAAGTTGTCACACCATGATCGTAGACGGCGCGACGCTGGCTCTACGAAGCGCTCTTGTGTACCAAGGTCGAGAGCGGGACCAGGGGTCGAGGGCCGACATGGGAAATGATCTCGGCCGCGGCGATCGATCCCCACTGGGCAGCACCGGAGTGGGAACGGCCTTGAGCGAGCCCGTGAAGGAATCCAGCAGCGAACATGTCACCGGCACCGGTGGTATCGACTACCTCGGGAACCGGCCGAGCGGGTACTTCGGTGACCTCGTCTGGGGTGATGATCAGCGATCCACTCGCACCGACTGTGGCCACGGTGAGCGGGCAGTGGCGACGGACCTCAGCGACCGCCTCGTCAAAGGAGCTGGTTTCGTAGAGGGCGATCAATTCGGACTCGTTGCCAAACAGGATGTCGACCTCGTCGGAGACCAGGTCAACAAAGTCGCTGCGATGACGATCGACGCAAAACGAGTCCGACAGGGTCAGCGAAACCTGACGATCGGCTTCGTGAGCCACCTCGGCAGCCCGGCGAAAGGCCTGTTTGGCTTCGGGTCGATCGTAGAGATACCCCTCCATATAGAGCAGGGCTCCAGCAGCGATGAGGTCTTCATCGAGATCGATCGGGGCCAACATGCTCGATGCTCCGAGATAGGTGTTCATGGTGCGCTCCGCATCGGGAGTAACCACGATGATGCACCGTCCGGTAGGCAGGTCGGCGCCCGGATCGCCAGCATGGAAGTGGACACCGACCGCTCGCAGATCGTGGTCGAACACCGCACCGAGCTCATCGGTGTGAACCTTGCCGATATAGGCAGCTCGACCACCAAAACTGGCGACACCACACATGGTATTGGCCGCTGAGCCACCGCTCATCTCAACTGCATCGGGAAGACCTCGGTAGAGCTCGATCGCCCGTTCGGTGTCGATCAGATCCATCGAGCCTTTGACCATGTCGTAGGCTGCCAGGAAGGCATCGTCGTTGTGGGTGATCACATCGACGAGGGCGTTGCCGATCCCGACAACATCAAAACGGACCGGCACCGTGTGCTTCACGTTTCACCACATTAGTCCGAATCGGCGCCTCCTCCCCCAACGGTGGCTACTCTGGCGCGGTGACCTTGATCGATCCGTATCGCTTGCCCGCCCACACCCGCCCTCTCCGCTACGAGGTGACCTTGGAGCCCAACCTGGCGGCAGCCAGGTTTTCTGGTTCGGTCACCATCACGGTGGAGACCAGTGAGGATGACGCCGAACTCATCCTCAATGCTGCCGATCTGGAGATCTCCGCCTGCCAGGTCGACGAGCACCCAGTCAGCTTCGCCCTCGATGCCGCCACCGAACGGCTCATCCTCGAGGGATCGGTCACCGCTGGTCAGCACACGGTCGAGGTCGCGTTCACCGGTGTCCTCAATGACCAGTTCCGAGGCTGGTATCGCTCGACCTATGTCGCCGATGATGGCACGACCGCGGTGATTGCCACCAGCCAGATGCAGTCGACCGACTGTCGGCGAGCCTTCCCCTGCTGGGATGAGCCCGACTTCAAGGCCCAATTCTCGATCACCCTGATCGTCGATCCCGACATGATGGCGCTGTCCAATGGTCCCGAGCTTGAGCGCCAGCCCACCGAAGACGGCAAGGTGGCGGTGCGCTTTGCCGAGACGATGCCGATGAGTTCCTATCTGGTGGCGTTCATCGTTGGCCCGTTGGAGGCCACCGACTGGACCGAATCCAACGGCACCCCAATTCGCACCGTTCACGTCCCCGGCAAGGGCCACCTCGCCAACTTCAGCCTTGATGTGGCTCGTTTCAGTCTCAACTGGTTTGAGAACTATTACGGGATTCCCTATCCATCGGACAAGGTTGACCTGGTCGGCTTGCCTGATTTCGCCGCTGGAGCGATGGAAAACGTGGGCTGTGTAACGTTTCGAGAGCAATTGCTCCTGATCGACCCCACCACCGCCACCGAACATGAACTGCACCGGGTGGCCACCATCGTCGCCCACGAGCTTGCCCATATGTGGTTTGGCGACCTGGTCACCATGAACTGGTGGAATGGGATCTGGTTGAACGAAGCCTTCGCCACCTTTATGGAGGTTGCGGCAACCGAAGCCTTCCGGCCGAGCTGGGAAAGCTGGACCATGTTCGGGATCGATCGGTCGGCAGCCTTGGAGGTTGATGCCTTGTCGTCAACCCGCTCGGTGGAGTTCCCGGTCACCGCC
>PDSL01000060.1 GCA_002748455.1 Ilumatobacter coccineus | reverse complement strand
GATGAACTCCATTCCTTGGCCAACGAATGCGAGCGTCGAGCGAGCATCTGTCGCTCCTACCGGTTGAGATGGCGGCGATGGTTGAATGCGAGCGCCACCGAACGAGAGCTCATGGACTACCCCTACAAGCCAGCATCGTGGGTGTCGCGATGAGCCCCACCTATGCCATCGACACCGATGTGGCCGCCCAGACAGCTCAACGGTTGATCGACGACGGTGGTCGACTCGACCTCATCTCTCGTCAGATTCGGGCCGACATGGTTGGGCTCTCGCTCACCTCGGCCGCTGATTCCCACCTCGCCCAGGCGGCACAGCACTATCTCGAAACAGGGGAGTATCTCAAAGCGATCGCCGATCGAGCGATCGAGGCTGATCTTCACGACCAAACGATCTCCGTTCTTCAAGCCCACTACGCCGGCTATCTGGAATCGATTGGGGTGCCTTCGGTGCCGGGCACTGGTGTGGGTGATCTCGGAGGAACCTTCACCACCGTGGCGCGTCCAGCCTGGGTGATCACCGGTACCACCGGTCTTGAGCGGGGTCGAGAAGTGGTCATGCAAGCCCTCGCTCATGCCGCCGATCGTGGTGTGATCGAAAACGATGAGTTTGAGATCGTCGAGGTCGGCGCTGACCGCTATGTGGTGGTCTTGCCTGGCGTGATCGATCTTTCCAAACTCCACGTCGGATTCGATGAGTACTCTCGATCTAGTCGAGATCTCGACCAGGGTGCGATCCGATCAGCAAGCAGCAGCTCGGTCGACAAGAACCTCTATGCCCAATACGTTGCTGAGGCGATCAGACAACATGTTCCACCCGGATCCCACCTCGCCTTGATCGGTCATAGCTATGGGGCAGACACCGCAGTTGATCTGGCCGCCGATGACCGGTTCACCGAACGCTATGACATCACCCATGTGGTTGCTGCGGGCTACGCCACCCAACGGACCGTTCCCGATGTCGATCCGGCTATCGAGGTGTTGGCGATCAACAACAATAAGGACTCTGCAGCGGTGCTTGAGACCATGCTGCGAGGTCCGATCCAACACCTAAATGGGAACATTGAGGTGCTCTCGGGCGCGGTCGAGCTGGATCCTGGCAAGGTCTGGGACGGAGTGTGGAACATGAATACCGGTTGGTCTCGGTTGCTCCTCGACGACGCAGGTTTCGTTGTCGATAACACGATCGACATTGCAAAAGCACCCTTCCAGTTGATCCCTGATCGCTATCGGCTGTCATTTCTCGACTTCAGCCCTGCGGATCTTGGCCCTCTCGAACCCGGAGTGAGCTCGGATGGCAACCACACCACCGTGGTGTTCGAAGGTGAGTTCGACGGATACGGACACGCTCCGTTGAATTATCTCGACTATCTCGCGAACACCGATGAGGCGGAGATCGCTCGCTTTATGACCTCACTCCATGACGCTGGGTACACCAATGGGGGCACCGCCCGAGCAGTCGATCTCTCGGTTCCGGAGCCCGAGCAGAGCGGATCGGGGTGATCGGCCGATACGCCGATTGACCAGATCAGCGGCGGCGTGCTCGACGGCGACGCTGAGCTTGGCGGCGTCGCCGAGAGATCATCACGAAGGCGATAAACGCGCCGGCAGCGATCACCCACACGATCAGAGCTGCTAGGGCTACCACCGCGACCGGGCGAGCCCACGCTGAGCCCGATGATGCCGGTTGCTGCACCGTCGATAGGTCGATTTCGACCATCGATCCGTCGAGAGGAGCGGTCCAGCGGATCGATCCGTCGCCCAACTGGGTGCCGGTGCCGGCAGCGACCAGTCGTCCAGGAAGATCGACGGTGAGGGTGAACGACATGGTGTCGCTCGGCTGAGCCCCAGCGGCAGCAAACCGATCGCTGAAGGGCACATCGCCCACCGCGGCGATCAAATCATCATCGGCAAAGGAGCGGAATCCCTGAGGCAAGCTCAGTTGGGCGGTCAACGAATTGGTCATCAGATCGCCATCGGGAACCCGAGATGCCGCAACCTGGCTCAAGGGCGGCCCCACACTGTTGAGGACATTGGCCAGCTCATCAGCGGACCCAAATGGATGTGAGAGGGTGATCTTGGTCCCTCCATCATCGAGGGAGCTTGGCCCGTCCACCGTCCAACCATTGGCGGTGGCATCTTCCAGCCGCAAACTCTCGATCAAGTCAGGCACCTGGGCGGTCAGCTCGGCATCGGCTTGGGCCACCACGGTCACCACACCGGTGCCGTCAGGCTCCATGTCGACGGCCACCTCAACATCAAACTGGCAGGCCGCCAGACCCAAGGTGAGGGCCATCACCATCAGCACTCGACGTATCACCATGGCCTATTCTTTCACGTGTTCACCGACGAGCGATGACCACCACGATCACGCATCGGGGGTGGTGTCGTTGAGATCGTCAGGCAAGGCGGTGGTCGCCATCTCGATCGCTGCCGGGGGCACAAAACCCTCCACCGCGTTGAAGCTGAACCGTTGCTGGCCCTCGTGCTCGGGATCGGGCTCGACATCGATCACGATGATCTGACCCGCCGCAAACTGCTGATAGAGGATCTTCTCCGAGAGGACATCCTCGATATGGCGCTGGATCGCCCGGCGTAGGGGACGGGCTCCGAGCTGGGGGTCGTAGCCCAGACGGGCCAGTTCTTCCTTGGCTGCCTGGGTGATCTCGATGCCCAACCCCTGGCTTTCGAGCTGGGTCACCAAGCGGCTGAACATGAGATCGACCATCTTGACCACATCGTCCATCGAATGCTCGTGGAACACGATGATCTCATCGATGCGGTTCAAGAACTCGGGACGGAAGTGGTCCTTGATGGCATCATTGACCTTTTCCTTCATCCGCTCATAGCTCATCGCCGAATCACCGGTGGTGAACCCGACATTGGCCTTGCGCAGATCTTGGGTGCCCAGGTTGGACGTCATGATCAAGACCGTGTTGCGGAAGTCGACCGAGCGACCCTGAGAATCGGTCAGGCGACCCTCTTCGAGGATCTGCAACAAGGTGTTGAAGACATCGGTGTGGGCCTTTTCGATCTCGTCGAACAAGACCACCGAGAAGGGCCACCCTCTTCGTAGCCGACATATCCCGGAGGGGAACCCACCAGGCGAGACACGGTGTGCTTCTCCATGTACTCGCTCATGTCGAGGGTGATCAAGGCTGAATCGTCGCCGAACAAGAACTCTGCCAACCGCTTGGCCAGTTCGGTCTTGCCCACCCCGGTGGGGCCCAGGAAGACAAATGAACCACTGGGGCGCCGAGGATCTTTCAGCCCGGCTCGGGTGCGGCGAATCGACTGAGACACCGCGGCAACCGCGTTGTCTTGGCCGATGTAATTCTTGTGGAGCTCATCTTCCATATGGAGGAGACGTTCGGTCTCTTCCTCGGTGAGCTTGTAGACCGGGATCCCGGTCCAGATCGAGAGCACCTCGGCGATCGCTTCTTCATCGACCTCATCGAAGAGATCGATGCCCTCGGAGCGCACTTCCTGCTCTCGTTCGGCCTTGTCGTCAATGAGCTGCTTCTCTTCATCGCGCAGCCGACCAGCTTCTTCAAACTGCTGAGCTTCGACTGCCTTCTTTTTGGCGTCTTGGACCTCTTCGATCCGGCGTTGGAGATCGCGGATGTCCGGCGGGGTATGCATCCGCTTGATACGCAGACGCGACCCGGCTTCATCGATCAGGTCGATCGCCTTGTCGGGCAGATGGCGGTCGGAGATATAGCGGTCGGCAAGATTGGCTGCCGCCACTAAGGCTTGATCGGTGATCGTCACCCGATGGTGCGATTCGTACTGCTCCCGGATGCCCTTGAGGATCTCGATCGTGTGGGCCAGCGTCGGCTCATCGACCGTGACCGGCTGGAATCGACGTTCGAGCGCCGCGTCCTTCTCGACATGTTTGCGATACTCATCGAGGGTGGTCGCCCCCACGGTCGAGGGTGGTCGCCCCCACGGTTTGGAGCTCGCCACGGGCCAACATCGGCTTGAGAATGCTGGCAGCATCGATGGCGCCTTCAGCAGCGCCGGCGCCAACCAGGGTGTGGATCTCGTCGATAAACAAGATGATGTCGCCCCGGGTGCGGATCTCTTTGAGAACCTTCTTCAGGCGCTCTTCAAAATCACCCCGATAGCGCGACCCAGCCACCAACGAACCGAGGTCGAGGGTGTAGATCTGCTTGTTGTGCAAGGTGTCGGGCACATCATCACGGACGATCTTTTGGGCCAAACCTTCAACGATCGCGGTCTTGCCGACACCGGGATCACCGACCAAGACCGGATTGTTCTTGGTGCGTCGAGACAGGATCTGCATCACCCGTTCCATCTCCCGGGTTCGGCCGATCACCGGATCGAGCTGATGGTCTCGGGCCATCTGGGTCAGATTGCGTCCAAACTGGTCGAGGATCTGGCTGTTCTTGTCGTCGGTGCTGCCGCCGGGCTTGGCCCCGGGGCCCACCCCGGCCGCGGCCTCGGGATTGCGCTTCTCGGTCTCTGAGCCGGGCCCTTGATAGCCCGACAGGAGCTGGATGACCTGTTGACGCACTCGGCTGAGATCGGCGCCCAGCTTGACGAGTACCTGGGCTGCAACCCCTTCGCCTTCGCGGATCAAGCCGAGCAGGATGTGCTCGGTGCCGATGTAATTGTGGCCGAGCTGGAGGGCCTCACGCAGCGACAATTCGAGGACCTTCTTGGCGCGCGGGGTG
>PDSL01000079.1 GCA_002748455.1 Ilumatobacter coccineus | reverse complement strand
CACCAATGCCACCATCCCCGCCCATCTGGGATGGTTCCTCGGCCTGGTCTTTGTCCTCGTCTTCATCGCCCACCTCGCCGTTCGTCGCCTCGCCGCCGGAGCTGACCCCACCCTCTTGCCCCTCGCGGTCGTCCTCCACGGGATCGGCTATGTGATGATCAGCCGGCTCGATACCCGCCTCGCTGAGCAACAATCCTTGTGGAGTCTGATCTCGATCGCTGCCTTTGTCGCCACCCTGGTCATCGTTCAACGGGCCAGTGACCTTGCCCGCTACCGATGGACCATGTTCTTTGCTGGCGCTGGGCTCCTTCTGCTGCCCCTCGTTCCCGGCGTGGGGCTCTCGGTCAATGGGGCTCGCATCTGGGTTGCTGTTGGCCCGATCAATTTCCAACCTGGCGAGTTCGCCAAGCTGGCCCTGGCGATCTTCTTTGCCGCCTATCTCGCCGATCGGCGCGAACTGATCGCTGCCTCAACCTGGAAAATCGGTCCCTTCCGCCTGCCGGAAATCCCCTATATCGCCCCGATCCTGATCGCCTGGGGATTCTCGATCGTCGTCATGGTCGGCGAACGCGATCTCGGCTCCTCTCTGCTCTTCTTTGCCCTCTTCGTGATCGTGATGTGGATCGCCACCGAGCGGTTCATCTATCTCGGTCTGGCCACCGTCTTGTTCTCCGGCGCGGCGATTGCCGCCTGGAAATTCTTTAGTCATGTCCAAACCAGGGTTTCCATCTGGCTCGATCCCTGGGCTGACGAATACGGCAAGGGCTACCAGATCGTCCAAGCCCTCTACGGGGTTGGTGATGGCGGTCTCACCGGCACCGGCCTCGGTCGAGGTAGCCCCGACAAGATCCCCGAAGCCCAAAACGACTTCATCTTCGCTGCAATCGGTGAAGAACTTGGCATGCTCGGGGCCACAGCGATCTTGATCTCCTATCTCCTGATCGTTGGGGCCGGATTGCGCATCGCCCTCCGCACCGAGCGGACCTTCGAAAAACTGCTCGCTGTCGGATTGACCACCATCATCGGGATTCAGGCCTTCATCATCATCGGCGGGGTCATCAAGGTGGTGCCCTTGACCGGGATCACCCTGCCCTTCGTGAGCTATGGCGGTTCATCCCTGCTCTCGAACTATGTCCTCTTGGCCCTCCTCCTGCGGCTCAGCGACACCAGCGCAATCCGCTTAGGAGACCGGCCGGACACGCCCACCCCGATCGAACGTTGGCGGGCCTGGCGACTCCGGCGATCCACCCCCCACGAGGTTGGGGCATGAACACCCGGATTCGCCGCCTTGCAGCCTTCTTGATGGCGCTCTATGTCATCTTGTTCGCGGCCCTCAACTATTGGCAGGTCGGCCACAGCGACGAGCTCGCCGTCCAGCCGGGCAATACCCGAGCCATCATCCGCCAGTTCGATCAGCCTCGCGGCCCGATCATCACCGCCGACGGGGTCACGGTCGCCGAATCGGTCCTGACCACCGAACCCGGCTCGGACGTCACCTATCAACGCCACTACCCCACCGGGGATCTCTTCGCCAATATCGTCGGCTATTACACCTTTGGCCTCGGATCCACCCAGCTCGAGCGCACCCGCGACAAGGTTCTTACCGGATCGACCTTCACCCAGCAGGTCCACCATCTCAACAACCTCTTGAGCACCGAGACCGACAATTCCGGTGAGCTGCATCTGACGCTACGAGCCGATCTTCAACGCACCGCCCGCGACCTCCTCGGCGATCGGGAAGGCTCGATCGTCCTCCTCGAACCCGACACCGGCGCCATTCGGGCCATGTGGAGCTGGCCCAGCTATGACCCCAACGTGGTTGCCAGCCCCGACTATGACGAGGCCTACGACTATGTGACCGAGCTTCAAGACGATCCTCGCGATCCCCTGCTGGCCAACACCTACCAACAGCGCTATACACCCGGATCAACCTTCAAGGTGATCACCGCTGGTGCTGGTCTTGATGCCGGGGTGATCACCCTCGAATCGGAGTGGGAGTCACTCGACTCGTGGACCCCGCCGCAAACCACCCGGCCGATCACCAATTACGGAGGCAAGGCCTGTGGGGGTGACCTGACCGAGGTCTTCGCTCAATCCTGCAATATCCCCTTCGGCCAGATCGCTCTTGAGCTTGGCGCCGACCAGTTTGTCGACTATGTGTCCCGCTGGTCGATCGGAGAACCGATCCCCATCGACCTGCCCCGCCCCGCCTCATCCACCCTGGGCGATATCACCGATCTCGACCAGCAACTCCCCCTGCTCGCCATGCGCGGGTTTGGCCAGAACGAGATCCAGATGGTGCCGCTCCATCTCGCCCTGGTCGCTGCAACCGTTGCCAACGATGGTGAAATGATGACCCCCTATGTGGTCGACAGTGAACGCGATCACAAAGGCCGGGTCTTATCGACAACCCAGCCATCGCGCTGGCGACAGCCGATCACCCGCCGGACCGCCAACATCTTGACCGAGATGATGCGAGCGGTGGCCGAATCGGGCACCGCGAGCTGCTGTATCGGCCTTGACGGAGGCATCAGTGTGGCTGCCAAAACCGGCACCGCCGAACTCACCGGCACCGACGATGATCGCTCCCACGCCTGGATCATCGCCTTCGCCCCGGTGGAAGATCCCCAATACGCTGTCGCGGTCTTGGTCAAAGGAACCGCCGACAGTCCCCCTAACATGACCGGTGGCCGCACCGCCGGACCGATCGCCAAGGCCATGCTGGATGCCGCCTTGGCTACCGATCGGTCGACCGAACCGCCATCACCCGACACCGGAGGTGATGAGTGAAAACTCTGTGGCCCGCAAGGTCGATAGTCTCAACACACGCCCGATTGGCGAGAAGCCAATCACTTCGAGGACGCCATGACAAACAGTGCTGACGCCACGGTCATCAATGACCGCTACCAAATCAACAAGCGCATTGGGCGCGGCGGCATGGCCGACGTGTTCTCGGCCCACGACCTCCTGCTCGACCGCCAGGTTGCCATCAAGGTGCTCTTTCCAGAGTTCGCTGTCGACCCCAACTTTGTTGAACGATTTCGCCGAGAAGCCCAAGCCGCTGCCAACCTGAGCCACCCCAATATCGTCAATGTCTACGACTGGGGCAAGTACCAGGGCACCTACTTCATCGCCATGGAACACGTCCAGGGGCGCACCCTGGCCGAGATCCTCAAGACGACCAAACGATTGAAGCCCATGCAGGCTGCCGAGATCGCCAGTGAAGTCGCCGCAGCGCTGGGTCTGGCCCACGA
>PDSL01000043.1 GCA_002748455.1 Ilumatobacter coccineus | reverse complement strand
GGGGCTCGATCGCTTGAATGGGTGGCGGCGTATGGCCATCGGGCTGCTCCCACCCCCGCCGAGGCGGTTGATGGGGCTGACTATGTGATGATGTGCGTCGGCGATGACAGCGATGTGCGATCGGTGGCGCTGGGCCCTGATGGGGCTATCGGCGCGATGGTTGAGGGTGCCATCTTGATCGACCACACGACCGCGTCGGCCGATCTGGCTCGTGAACTGGCGGGGGAGTGCGCCAAACGAGGTTTGGGGTTTATCGATGCTCCGGTGTCGGGAGGTCAGGCTGGGGCGGAGAAGGGCCAGCTCACGGTGATGTGTGGGTGCGACGATGCTGAAGACTTTGAGGCAGCGCGGGAGATCATGATGGCCTATGCCGCTGAGTGTCGTCTGCTCGGTGGTGTGGGTGCTGGACAGACCACCAAGATGGTGAATCAGATCTGTATTGCCGGCATCCTGCAGGGATTGTCCGAGGCGGTGAATTTCGCATCAGCGGCTGGGCTGGATATCGATGAGGTGGTCGCCACCTTGTCGGCTGGAGCTGCTGGGAGCTGGCAGATGACCAATCGAGCGGCCACCATGGCGCAGCGCCAGTTCGATTTTGGGTTTGCTGTCGAGTGGATGCGTAAAGATCTCGCGATCTGTCTCGATGAAGCTGACCGGTTGGGGGTTGCTCTGCCCCTGACAGCGATGGTTGATCAGTGGTATCAGCAGGTGATCGCCCGAGGTGGTCGTCGGTGGGACACCAGTTCCCTGATCACCTTGCTCGATCCTCCGGCCTAGGAGTGATCAGGCCCAGCCATCGTCGATCCCGATCGGGCTTTCGAAGTCGGCGATGCCCTGTTCGATGATGTCGCACAGGGTCTCGATCATCGTGACCCGGGCGTAGCGTTTGTTTTCGCCGGCGATCAGGTGCCAGCGTCCCGCCGGGTGATCGGTCTTGGCAAACATGTCTTCGACCGCCTTGTTGTAGAGGTCGATCTTGTCACGGTTGCGCCAATCCTCATCGGTGAGCTTCCACTGCTTGAGCGGATCGGTCTTGCGGCTTTCGAACCGTTTGAGTTGTTCAGCATCGCTGACTTGGAGCCAGAACTTGGCCACGATGATGCCCTCGAGAGCCAGGCTCTTTTCGAAACTGACGATTTCGGGATAGGCCCGCTTCCACTGGGTCTTGGTGCAGTATCCCTCCACTCGTTCAACCAGGACTCGTCCGTAGTAGCTGCGGTCGAAGACAACGAAATCACCGAGTCCGGGGATCAGTTTCCAGAATCGCCAGAGGAAGTGGCGGCTTTTCTCCTGGAAGGTGGGCTTGGCAAAGGCGTGAATCGAATAGTGCTTGACGTCGAGGGGCTCGACCATGCGCTTGATGGCGCCGCCTTTGCCACCAGCGTCGGATCCTTCGACAACCACGAGGACGCCAGGGCCAAGTTCGCTGTCGCCATAGAGACCGGCCAGTCGAAGCCGAAGCTTCTTGAGCCGCTTCTGGGCTGCTGCTAGGCGTTCTTCGTATTCTTCTCGGTCGAGTTTTTGGCTCAGATCAAGATCATCTAGTCGTCCCATGTCATCCTCCAGCGATGAACGCTAGTGCAAACCGCGCTGGAGATCGAACGGCGGTCTCGGCATCGAACGCGAAAACGTGGCAGGCTGACAACGATGTCCTCCCCCTTGATCGTGTTTGCGGCTGAAGAGTTTGACGATCACCGGACCCCCGAATGGCATCCTGAGAATCGCCATCGTCTCGATGCTGCGCTGTTGGCGATCGGAGAGGCCGATCTGGCCGACGCTACCGAGTGGCATATTCCCGAGCTGGCACCGATCGCTGATCTGGCGAGTATCCACGATCCGGCCTATCTCACCAAGCTCGAGGAGTTGTGCCTGGCTGGCGGAGGTCATCTTGATGAGGACACGGTGGCATCGCCGGGTTCATGGATCACCGCCCGTCGAGCTGCTGGGGCAGTGTTGGACGCGATCGATGCCTTGCGGGCTGGCGAGTGTGATCTCGCGTTTGCGGCCGGTCGGCCACCGGGGCATCACGCCGTGCCGGCGGGGGCGATGGGATTTTGTTTGTTCAATAACGCCGCGGTGGGGGCCGCCCGGCTCTCGGCTGCTGGTGAGAAGGTGGTGATCGTCGACTGGGATGTTCACCACGGCAACGGCACCCAGGACATCTTCTATGACGATCCCAACGTGTTGTACATCTCCACCCACGAATCGCCGCTCTATCCCTTCACCGGATTGACCCAAGAGCAGGGGGTCGGTGATGCCTTTGGGACCACGATGAATCTGCCCTTCCCAGCTGGGACAGCTGGCGACACCTTTCGGGCGGCTTTCGATGAGGTGATCGTGCCGACCATCGAGCGTTTCCAACCGGATTGGATGCTGATCTCGGCCGGCTTTGATGCCCATCGAAGCGAGCCGTTGGCAAGTCTTGACCTCACCTCGGCCGACTATGCCGACCTGGCACTTCGCCTCCAGCCCCTCGTTCCTCCCCAGCGGCTGGTGGTGGTCTTGGAGGGTGGCTATGACATGAAGGCCTTGACCTATAGCACCGGGGCAACCTTGAGTGCCCTGCTCGGTGGGTCGTATCGACCGGAGGAGATTTCCACCGGGACGATCGGCCGTTCGATGGTGGCGGCAGCCCAGATGGTGTGGGATCTCTGACATGACCGGAAGCGGAGATGGGTTCTTGTTGTGCGCCGATGGCCAGGTGCGATGGGGTGTCTACGGCGCCGCTGGGGCAGTGTTTGTGGTTCGGTTTCCGGCCGGACCCCGGGTAATGCTGCAGAAGCGTTCAGCCTTTGCTCACGAGGGTGGTACGTGGTCGTGTGCTGGTGGAGCATTGAATGCCGGCGAGGATCCGTTGGATGGGGCGCTGCGAGAGGCATCCGAAGAGGTGGGGAAAATTCCGGCGGGGTGGCGGGTACTCGGCCACACCGTGTTTGCGCCCAGCGATGATTGGGCCTACACCACCTTTGTGGTGGAGGTGACTCACGAGTTCGGACGGTCGATGGGGTTTGAGACCGATGCGGTGGCCTGGGATGGCCTTGACGAGGTGGAACGGCGGCCGCTCCATCCGGGTTTCGCGTCAGCGTGGCCAGCGGTGCGCCAACTCATTGAGTCGTCGATCGGGTCGGGCTGATCGCTGGAGCGTGGGGCTTCGGTGAGTAGCGCCACGAGGTGGTTCTCGACGCGGCTAGGGTTTTGGCGATGGCTGGACTCAATCCCAACCTGTGTGTCTTGGGCGACTTCGCGTGGGACGTGCTGATCCGTACCAATACTGAGCTGTTGAAGGGGGGAGACACCTTTGGCGAGGTCAATCTCCTGCCGGGCGGAAGTGCCGCCAATGTTGCCGTGTGGGCAGCGCGCTGTGGGGTCACGCCCCATTTTGTGGGCAAGGTTGGTCGTGACCGGATGGGCCAGCTGGCACTTGAAGATCTCGAGTCCGAGCACGTCGTTCCCCATCTGGTGGAGTCATCGGCCAACCTGACCGGATCGGTGGCGGTCTTTGTCGATCACACCGGTGAGCGGTCGATGGTGTCGGGCCACGGTGCCGACTTCTTTTTGCTGCCCAGTGAGCTTCCCTTCGAGGTGATCGATGCAGCATCTCATCTTCATCTGACCGCTTGGTCGTTCTTTACCGATCCGCCGCGAGCCGCGGCGCGCGCCGCGGCGCTGCGAGCTCAGCGGGCCGGTGCCACGCTCTCATTTGATCCCGGATCGTTCCAGATGATCAATGAGATGGGGGTTGAGACCTTCCTCTCGGTGACCCAGGATCTCGGTATCGACGTGTTCTTGCCCAACAAGGAAGAGGGTGAGGCGTTGACCGGCAAGACCGATCCGGTGGAGATCGCCCGTGATCTGGATGAGCTCTATCCGAGCGCCTTGGTCGTGCTCAAGCTGGATGCTGAGGGGGCCTTGGTGTGGCAGGACGGTGAAGCTCAGCGGGTATCCGCGGTCCCCAGCAATCTGGTGGATGCCACCGGAGCTGGAGACTCGTTTGCTGGGGCGTTTCTGGCGCGCTATCTCAACGGAGTGTCGGCGGTGGAGTCGGCACGGTTTGCGACTCGGGTGTCGTCGTGGGTGATCGAGCACACCGGCGCCCGTCCGGAGATGGGGCCTCGCCTGGCCCGGATCATCGCGTCAGCCTGATCGGTTGACCCTGCGATAGCTCCAATGATCGTGTTTTGCCGATCTCTCTCATTGGCGAGGCCTGGCGATAGCAGGAAGTGCTAGCTCTGTTTGGGCGAGCTGAAGTCTCGGATGCAAGGTGAGCCGGTCAGGTAGCGCTGATAAGCGCGATCAATCCATCCACCGATGCATCGAATTGGGCGCTGGCGTCATCGTCATAGAGCCATCTGAACTGGCCGTTGAGTTCCAGGGCAACAAGGCCATGAACGTATGACCAGATGGCGGTGGCCCATGGTCCAATGCTTGCCGGGGCGTCGAGACCAGAGAGTTCAACTATCTTCGTCACAAGTTGATGGTTGCCATCTGCGTCGAGGTGAAAGGCTGGGTCGATGGTGATGGCACCACTAGCCCACGCCTCAACTAGAGGTCGCAGAAAGGCGATTGCCAGCTGGTTCATCGCTGTACTCGTTGGTCCGTCGATTGGCGCGACATAGTCCGGGAGTGGAGCGCCGAACAAGAGCTGAAAGTGGTGAGGGTTGTCGAGTGCCCAGCCTCGGTAGGCATGAGCGGCGGCATTGATGCGGTCGAGGGGGGCATCTGGTTGTGTGGCATGGCGTTGAATAGATTCGGCCAGATCGAGATAGCCGTTGGTAATGAGAGCGGTGATGATGGAGTCAAGTCCGTCGTAGTAGCGGTAGAGCGCTCCGGGGCTGACTTCGAGATCATCAGCGATTCCCCGGATTGTCAGAGCGTCTGGTCCCTGGCGGTGGAGGCGGGCGGATGCAGCCTTGATGATGGCAATCGTGAGCTCGGCGCGGTTTCGCTGGCGACGCGTGGACATGTGACGCAGTTTAGGGTGATGAATCAAACTTCGTGAACATTGATTGCAAAGTGAACACTGTTCACATTATGCTGTCCTTATCTATCCCTACTGCTTGCATAAGCGGGTTTCTATGTCTTCTCAATTGGTCATTGCTGTCCTCGGTGCGGCGGGTTCCGCAGGGTCTGCCATCGTTCGAGCTGGTAGTGCCGCAGGCCACAAGATGATCGCCGTTACTCGTTCTGGTCATTGTGGTGGGTCAAGCGAGCTTGACGCTGTTGACTATCGAGCTGCTGATCTCGCTGATCCTGTTGCCACGCGTCGGGCGGTCGCCGGCGCACATGTTGTCGTATTCGCCGCCAATATTCCGTATCCCCGTTGGGGTCGAGAGCTGCCGGTGTTGATAGATCACGCTGTCGATGCGGCGGGGTCAGTTGGGGCTCGTTTTGTCTTGGTTGACAATCTCTATATGTATGCGCCGGCTCTGACGCCGATCACTGAGGCTGCTCCCGAACACGCCACAGACCAGAAGGGAGTCTTGCGGCGTTCAATCGGGGAGAAACTGTTGGGACGGCATCAACGCGGTGAGGTTGAGGTGGTGATCGTCCGCGCAAGTGACTTCTTTGGACCCCTGGCGACAAACAGTTTGTTGTATCTGGGCGGTATCAAGCCTGGGTGGGCCGGCAAGACCATGCGCGGCTTGTTTGATATCGATCAGCCACACAGCTTTGCCTATCTGCCCGATATCGCTCAGGCACTCATAGCGGTATCGGAGAATCCTTCCGGTGACGGGCATGCTTGGGTGCTTCCCGCGACGGTGACAGCGACTCAGCGGGAGATGTTGGAGCAAGTGAATCGCTATCTTCCAGCGCCGGTTGCTATCGGCACGCTGTCGGCATGGGTGATGAGGTCTATTGGCTTGTTGTCGCCCTTGCTGCGCTCGGCATATTCGGTGAAGCCACAGTTTGATCGCCCGTGGGTCGTCGATGGTAGTGCAGCTGTTGCTCAGTATGGGCTGGCGAATCCAACTGATCTTGAAATCGCTATCAAGATGACAGTGGCGAGCTTTGCTTCCGTTAGATCGTGAGTTGTGGGTTGAGATGTTCAGGCGGAGCCGCAAGAACGGTTGCAAAAACGGCTACTGAGTGGCTGCAAAAACGGCTACTGAGTAGCCGAAAATGCGCCTCTCCAGTCGGGCTCAACGTCGAGCATTGCGAGCGATGTATTCCACCTGCGCCGTTCCCGGGTGTGAGGTCCCGTTCTCTCACACCAAAGCCCACCACATCACGTGGTGGCGCCACGGTGGAACGACCGATCTCAACAACCTGCTTCCGGTGTGTTCTCAACATCACACCAAGATTCATGACGGTGGTTGGCAGGTCACCATGGGTGAGCATCGAGAGATCACTATCCAGCTTCCCGACGGCAATGTTCTGAGCACCGGGCCACCCGGTCGGCGCGCGGCGTAGGCCGGCACCAGGCACACCGCGCGCCGCCAAGGCGGAAGGGCCAACTGCTTCAAGCCCAACCGATACTGATGTCGAGGGCGCCCCGATCGCAACGAACGCGTCATGAGGTGAGAAACCCCAGTTCAGAGCGTACGAATGCCCTATTGGGGCTCCGCTTCGAGCGAGTCGCGGCTGGGTCTTTATAGTGACGCAATGGCGTTCCAGCATGGTTTGATCGGCCCATATCGTCGGGTGGTTGTCGCCCTCAGTCTTGTTGGGCTGATCGTTACCGCGTGTTCTGGTGCCGGTGGCTCCGAGCCGTCTTCACCGACGACGGGTGTCGATGACGAAAGGTCGGTTACAGCTGCGACCGCGGCCTCATCCGCCACCACCGCACCACCATCTACGGTTCCGGTGACGTCCACCGTGCCGCCACCTCCCGCGCCGGATCTGCCAGGGTTGCCGGAGTTCACCGATGCTCCGATGCGACCTGATCCGGAGTGGATCACCGGACAGCTCAACAACGGCCTGCACTACTACCTGCGCCAGAACGACAGCCCGGTGGGTCGCACCTCGCTCCGGTTGGCGATTCGCGCTGGCTCGGTTGATGAGTTTGGCTCGTCGACCGGTGTTGCTCACTTCGTTGAACACATGCTGTTCAACGGCACCGAGCGCTTTCCAAAGAATGACCTCGTGTCGGCGCTGCGCAGCTTCGGGATCGGTTTCGGGGCTGACATCAACGCCTACACCAGCTTTGACGAGACGGTCTATCGCCTTGAGGTGCCGACCGATCCTGAATCGATCAAGCTCGGTATCGAGGTGTTGGCGGAGTGGCTCGATCGGGGGACCTTCGATCAGGACCAGGTTGAGGCCGAGCGAGGCGTCATCCTCGATGAATGGCGCGTCCACACCCAAGACGCCGATGGTCGCTTGTTCGGTAAGGCGATTGACATGCTCTTCGAGGGCACCGCGTATGCGGGCCGCCGACCGATTGGCGATGACACCTCAATCTCGAACGTCACGCGCGATGAATTGTTCGAGTTCTACAAGGCTTACTACCGCCCGGATAACGCCGCGGTGATCATCGTTGGTGACTATGTTGACATGCCAGTCGGCACCTGGCTCGATGAGCACTTTGGAGGCATCACGAATCCAGCCGAACCGCTACGCCCTGGTGCGGACACCACACCACAGACCGACACCACCCCCGATGTGGTGCGCCATCTTGATCCCGACAGCGAAACCGGCGACATCGAGGTCATGTTTCCCTTCCCGACCACCGACGGCAAAGACCGTGCCAATTTGACCGCAGAGATCTTCGACGACCTGATCTTCGACATCATCGCTGATCGGCTAGACCGTGACAGCGTGGTCGGTGATGCCGCGTTCTATGACGTGGACTATTTCCAGAATTGGTTTGTTGACCGAGTGCGGGGATACGGCGTTTCGGTGTCGGCAAAGCCTGCTGACACCGACTCAGCTCTTGTCGCCGTTCTCGACGAGTTCGAGCGCGCTGCCCGGTTCGGATTTGATCCAAGCGAGGTTGACGTGGCCGTTCAAGTCGCCCGAGCGTGGTGGGACGCCTACCTCAGTGAAGCGGCCTCAAAGCGTGATGAAGACTTCGCCTCCGATGCGGTTGCCAATTTCTTGATTGGCGACCCCTATCCAACCGTTGAGATCGAGTATCAGGTCGCTACTGCCGCCCTTGACCAGGTCACCGCTGAAGCACTGAACCAGCGTTTTTGGGCCCGATGGGCCAATAGCGCTCCCCACATCATCATCTCGGGGCCGGAATCGGCGGGTGATGTATTGCCCACCACGGAACGGGCGCTCAACCTGGTCGCTGGACTGAGGGCGCGTGATCTGGTAGCTCGGGAGCCCCTCGCTGACCTGCCCGATGCATTGATGGAGCCTCCCGCGCCGGTTGAGGCATCCACCGATGTTGACATCTCGTCGTACGATTCTCGATACGCCCGACGGGTGTGGACCTATCCCAATGGCATCACCCTGATCGCTGCCGAGCACTACGACGATGCCGGCGCACTCCACATTCTTGCGGGTAGTCCTGGTGGTTCGTCATTGGTTGCTGACGCTGATCTTCCCGCTGCCCACTTCGTTGCCGATGTGGTCACCAAGGGGGGTATCGGTGAGTTCAATCGCAGTGAAGTCGACCGAATACTCGCGGGAGCTGACATCACGACCGGCGCTCGTCTTGAGCCGTATTACGAGTATCTCTGGGCTGAGGGGGCCATGGCGGACGCTGAGGCAGCATTCCAGCTGCTCAACCGCTATCTAACCGAGCCTCGATTCGATCAGGTGGCTCTTGACCGCGTGCTCCAAGACGAAGAGTCGATCGTTGCCGATCCGACAATCGAGCCCGGTCGGGCGGCCGAGGATGCACTTGCCGATCTCCGCTACGGCGACGATATTCGTCACACCAAGATTCTCACGCCTGATGAGTTCAACACTGTTGATCTCGACGGTATCGAGCGAGTGTGGCGAGAACGATTCCGTCCTGACGACGATTGGGTCATCGTCGTTCATGGCGATGTTGATATGGAGGTCATCGGTGAACTTGGCAAGCGCTATCTCGGGAGCTTGCCAAGCGCTCATCCTGATCCAGCATCACCAAATGTGACCGCCGAGCCGCCCGAGGGGGTTGCTGCTGCAATCGTGAAGGCCGGCACCGGTGACACCGCGTCGATATCACTGACGTTTACCAGTCCGATCGATGATGTCACTGGGAAGCTGCGAGCTACAGCGGATGTGGTGAGCGATCTGGTGAGTGATCGGTTGGTGTCGGTTGTGCGCGAGGAGTTTGGCGCCACCTATTCGCCGACTGTTGAGGTGACCTTTGGGGTTGACCCGACCCCGGTGATCACCACGACCATTGTGGTCACTGCTGCTCCTGATCGCGTCACCGATGTGGCGGACGCGGTGATAGCCCAGATCACCGAGCTGGCTACCGCTGGGCCTAGTCCGGAGGAGTTGTCCCGTTCATTGGCAGTGGTGGGGCAGCGATACGGCTGGAAGGGTGTCGATGAGATCGTTCACGACATCCTTGCTGACTCGATCTGGCCGACGATGGATCTCGATGACTATGTGCTGACAAATCGGCCGTTTGAAGCGTGGGGTATCGGCGCTGAAGAAGTTCAGCGCTTCGTTACCGATCACGTGGATCTCGCGAATTATGTTCGGGTTGACCAGGTTCCGCGATGAGGACAAACAGCGTCGCGGCGTGACGCTGAGAACAATGCCGTCGGAGCGTGGAGCGGACGACGGTGTTGTGTTTCAGGAGATTGAGGACAGGTGTCGCGCGTCATAGAGGACAGGATCCTTGATGGGTGTCCAAAGCCAGGCTGATCATTGCCGCTGTTGTGCTGGAAGGTCGATCGCCGTCAGAGGAGGCTGCAAGCGCCGTCGTGACAGCTTGGCTTCGAGAGAGCCTTGAGCTTGTACTTATAGTGACGCCATGGCACGTCAACATGGTTTGTTTGGGTCCCGTCGCCCAGCGGTTATTGCCCTCAGTCTGGTGGGTCTGATTGTTTCAGCGTGTTCTGGTGCGGGCGATGGCGAGTCGTCACCACCGGCAACCAGCGCTGGCAGTGGATCGGCCGCCACGGCTGAGACCGCGATCGAGGTTGCCACTACACCGCCGCCGTCAACCGTGCCTCCGCCACCGGCACCGGACCTGCCCGGACTGCCTGACTTCATCGACGGCCCGATTCATCCGGATGACGCGTGGCAGACGGGACGTTTCAACAACGGGTTGCAGTACTACGTGTCCGACAAGTATTGGACGCATAGTCGCACAACTCTGTGGTTGGTAGTCGGCGCCGGTTCGGTTGATGAATCCGATTCGACTGCTGGCATTGCTCACCTCGTGCAACATCTGGTGTTTACCGGCACGGAGAACCTTTCGCAAGCTGAGATTGACAGTGCATTGAGTGCATTCAGTTTGTATGTCGGCCCTGATGTCAATGGCTCAGCTGAGTTGACCAATACGGTGTACAAACTCAGGGTGCCTACTGATGACGAGTCGATCAGGTCGGGTCTTGAGCTCTTATCGGAGTGGCTGAGTGGAGCAACCTTCGATCCAGCCCAGGTAGAAGCCGAGCGTGCGGTCATGCTCTCCGAGTGGAGTGTCGAAACCCAGAACGCTGACCACCAACTGATGAGAGACAGAGACAACCTGCTCTCCGCCGGAACTGCGTATGAAGGCCGGTATCCGTTCGGTAACGGCACCTCGATTGAGAGCATTACTCGAACCGAGCTGGTCGAGTTTTACGAGACCTACTATCGACCCGACAACGCGGCCTTGATCATTGTCGGCGATGTCGACGACATCCCCATGTGGCCGTGGATCAATGACTATTTTGGTTCGATCGAAAAACCGGCTGAGCCCAAACCGGCTCGCGTTGATGCCAGGGTCGAAGTTGACACCACGCCAGGCGCCTTGCGTGTTACCGACGCTGACTACGAGATCGCCACTGTTGACGTGGCGTTTCCCCTGCCGATCAATACCGGCAAACACCGAGCCAACATGATGGAATCGATCTTTGATGACCTGATCTTTGACATCGTCGCTGATCGCCTCCAGCGCGACATCGTGAGTGGTGATGCACCCTTCTTTGAGGTCACAACGACGGATGATGAGATTGGGAACAGATTGGGTGTGCGGAGCATCTCGGTATCGGTAGTCCCAGACAAGGCCGACGCTGCCCTGGGTGCCGTCCTTGATGAGTTCGAACGCATCGCCCGATTCGGCTTTGATGCCACTGAAGTTGAGGTTGTGGTGAAGGTCAATCAAGCCTCGTGGGAGGGCGAAGATGCCAGTCGCCGGAGTAAACAGGACGATGAATATGCAGCTGATGCTGTCGCCAACTTCTTAATCGGAGCCCCGTACCCGAGTGTGTCGATCCAGTCACAGATGGCCGTTGACTCCCTGAGCAAGGTCACCGCTGATGACCTCACCGAGCGGTTCTGGGCGCGATGGGCTCATAGCGCTCCCCATATCGTTATCTCGGGCCCGGAATCGGCGAGCGATGTGCTGCCCACCGAGGATCGTGCGTTGGCGCTGGTTGATGGGTTGCGGGCTCGCGGTCTCGTGGACCGGGAGCCCCTTGCCGACCTCCCCGACGCGCTGATGGAGCCACCCGAGCCGATCGAGGCGTCCTCAACACGGGTAAGTCGTGTCCCTTCGAATCTTCATGCTCACACGGTGTTTAGCTATCCGAACGGCATCACCTTGCTGGTTTCGAACAGCAAGCCGGTTCCCGGTGAGGCGTTTATCCGGGGCGTCAGCCGCGGCGGTTCGTCATTGGTTGCTGATGCCGATCTGCCCAACGCGCACTACGTCACCGATGTGGTGACCAGCGGCGGGGTGGCATCGTTTACCCAGCACGATGTGGACTGTTTGCTCGCTGGTGCCGATATGACGGTTGAGGCTCGCCTTGAGCCCTACTACGAGTACCTGTTGGCTGATGGGACCAACATCGATATCGAGGTGGCCTTCCAGCTCATCAATCTCTATCTCACCGAGCCGCGATTCGATCAGGTCGCGCTTGATCTTGTCCTTCAGAAGGATTCGCCGATCGTCGCTGATCCGAGCACTGACATCAACAGGTCGGTGGCGGATGCACTGGCAGATCTGCGCTACGGAGATGATGCTCGCTATGCCTCAATCCTCAGTCCTGATGAGGTAGCAAGGGTTGATCTTGACGGCATCGAGCGGGTGTGGCGCGAGCGATTCCGTCCCAACGATGAGTGGATCTTTCTCCTTCATGGCGATATCGATATGGATGCTGCTAAAGAACTTGGTGAGCGCTACCTGGGAAGTCTGCCTACGGCCCAGCCCGACCCGCCATCGCCTAACGTGACTGCAGCGTTCCCCAACGGCATTGCTGTTGACACCGTGCACGCTGGCACGGGCGACACCGGCTCGGTTGTGGTCAGGTTTACCAGCCCGATCGATGAGGTAACCGCCGAGCTTCGGTCGGTGAGCGATATGGCCTACAGCGTGGTGTACGCGCGGATGCGCTCGGTGATGGATGAGGACTCTGGTGTGGTTGAGTTGCCCGAGGTCACCATGAGTTTTGACACTGATCCCAATCTGGTGATCACCACCACAATTGAGTTGAGTGTTGCTGCGGACCGTGTGGATGCTGTTGGGGACGCTGTGGTCGCCACCCTCGCTGATCTGGCGACCAACGGGCCAAGCGAGGACGAGATGAAGGCCGCCATCGCTATCACCGACGAGAACTATGGTTGGATGACCTATGGCCAAGTCTTCGACGACATGCTCGATGATTGGCTACACGACACGATCAGTCTTGATGACTACCTCCTGGCGGCTCGGCCGTTTAGCTCGTGGCGGGTCAGTGCTCAAGATGTCCAACGCTTCGTTGCCGATCATCTGGACACAACGAATTACGTCCGAGTCGACCAAGTGCCTCGATAGAGGCGACCGGTGCCTGGAGCGGACGACGGGAATCGAACCCGCATCATCAGCTTGGAAGGCTGAGGTTCTAGCCGTTGAACTACATCCGCGTGGATGGACAACTCTATCGGGTCTGTCAGGGATACGCCGGCGATCTCCGGGCGGTTGCGCGTCACCGAGGTGAGCACGATTCAAGTTCTTGGTTGGGCGACGGCGGCGATCAGCGGGTCTCGGGCATACTCAAGCAATGGCAGCGCGACGTGTGGCGATCCTTTTGGCAATCGTGCTCGGTGTGACCGCATGCAGTACCGAAGCTGACACGCGACCACACCCATCACCGATCACCGTCGGGGAGAAATCGTTCCTCGATGAAGACGATGTTGGCGTGATCGCTGCAGCGTCGAAAAACCGCGATCTTCCGATTGACGAGATCATTGCTGAGCTCGAAGCCAACGAATTCTGTCTTCCCTCTGATGTTGAAGACGGTGGCGATATCGGCACGGTCACAGCGATGCACTTTGTGGTTGATGGCAAGCTGCGAGAGCCCTGTGCTGGCACCCTCGATGATCGACTCATCGATGCGTGGGACAAGCTGGTGGCGATCGCTCGACACGAAGATGTTGCCGACATCAGCCTCTTGGCCGGATACGAAGCCTGTGAAGGGTGCGCCACCCTGGCGTTTGTGACCTCGCTGGACGAAGCGGGCACCTTCTTCTTGATGGCGATCGATGTGACCGCCGCTCAAGCTGATCCCGATGAGCTCTTGTTGACCCTGGTGCATGAACTCTCCCACGTGATCACCCAGAATCCTCGAACCGAGCTCAATATCGGTGTGGGGCCCGACCAGTGCGACACCTACTACAACGGGTCGGGCTGTTTCACCAGGAACTCCTACGCTTGGCGGTGGATCGAGGAGTTCTGGTCGCCCGAAGACCTTGCCAGGGTGGCCAACGATCCTGATCTTGCCGAAGGGGCCGAGGATCGTTGCACCAATAGCGCTCCCTACACCGGCTACTACGGAGCGACCAATCCTGAAGAGGACTTTGCTGAGGCGTTTTCGGCCTATGTGTTCAGTATCGAGTTGCCCTCGGTGATGGATGCCAAGTTGGCGTTCTTTGATCGCTATCCCGAGTTTGTCAAGATGCGAGAGCAGGTCAGCAAGCTCGGTTTGACCGGCTTGTCCCACAGCTTCGAGGGCTGTGGTTAGTCCACGTGGTGAGTCGTGGCGGACTGCCGTCGTCCGGCTCGCTCAGCAAATCGATCAAGGGCATCGGCGACGTCATGAATGCTCCGCGCTGCCTGCGCTTATGAAGGTGTCGTGCAGGAACCTTTCATTAGCGAGGAGGTAATGAAAGGAAGGCCGAGAGGGGTGATGGAGGAGGGGCTCAAAGAAGCGTGGTCTGCTCGAGTGCCCGGTCAATGGTTCGACATCGAAGGCAATAGGTTCAAGACCGCACCTGGTGAACAGGTGTGTGGTCGGGATGGCCGGATTCGAACCGGCGACCCCCTGCTCCCAAAGCAGGTGCGCTAGCCAGGCTGCGCCACATCCCGGAAGGCCTGAGTGTAGCGGGGTTGTCGGGGACCTGGCCGATATGGGTGTGACACCCCCTGGTCATACTCGTACACATGTTCAGTTCTCTTCATGACCGCTCAACCGATTCATCATCACGGCCGGAACACCACACCGATTCGTTGTTCCTGATCCCTGCTGATGGATCATCGCTCGACAACACCTCATCGTTTACTCCTGATGCGCTCCGGGTCATCGCGTTGCTTCGTCAAGCTGGGATGATCGCTCCAGCTGAGTATCTCCTCGCCAGCTAAGCGGCCTACCCTGACGCGGTGAGCCGCCGTCACCCCTTGCCGACCTGGGACGAGATCGTCGATCTCGCTGCCGATGCCGGCATCACCCGTTTGGGAGTGGCCCCGGCGGAGATCCTCACCGATGCTCGCCATACCCTCCACGCTCGCAAGGCCGATGGACTCCACGCTGGCATGGCCTTCACCTACCGAAATCCCGACCGCTCCACCGATCCCTTCCGCACCCTCGATGATGCCCGCTCGATCATCGTCGCTGCCCGCCCCTACCAAGCCACCGAAGAACCCGATCGTCCCGACGGCGTCCAGGGTCGGGTCGGTCGATACGCCTGGACCGATCACTACACCCCATTGCGTCTTGGATTGCGCTCCATCGTTCGTCGTATCAAGGCCGCCGGGTATCGCGCTGTGGCCTTCGCCGACGACAACTCGGTTGTCGATCGCGAAGTCGCGTATCGCGGCGGGATCGGTTGGTACGGCAAGAACTCCAATATTCTCGTGCCCGGCGCTGGCAGCTATTTCGTCCTCGGATCGATCATCACCAATGCTGACTATCCGGTGTCAGAGCCCGAGCCCAACCGCTGCGGCAAGTGCCACCGTTGCCTCGACGGATGTCCCACCGCGGCCATCGTCGCCCCCGGGGTCATCGATGCCAACCGTTGTCTGGCATGGCTCGTCCAGCAGCCTGGCGATTTCCCTGAAGAGTTCCGGGCAGCCCTCGGCGATCGCATCTATGGCTGCGACGAGTGCCAAGAGGTGTGTCCGCCCTCGATCCGGTTCGGCGACCATCATCGGGTCACCGTCGATGCTCCCGAAGCCTGGATCGACCTCCTCGATCTGTTGGAGGGTGACGATGATGCGATCCTGGCACGGCATTGGTATATCGCCCAACGAGACCCGGTGTGGGTGCGTCGCAACGCCCTGATCGTGGTCGGAAACACTGCCGATCCGGGCGACCGGCGTGCTCGCGCCATCGTGGAGCGGTACCGTGCTCATTCGGTACTCGGGGAGATCGCCCGATGGGCCGACGACCAACTCGACAAACGACAGGCGATATGAAACATCTTCTGGTGACCAACGACTTCCCGCCCAAGATCGGGGGGATCCAATCCCTCCTGTGGGAGTGGTGGCGGCGGCTTCCTGCCGATTCGTTTGCTGTCCTGACCACCGCCTACCCCGACGCTGAAGAGTTTGATGCTGCTCAGCCCTTCGAGATCCGGCGGGTACGTGAGCGGGTCTTACTCCCGAATCCTCGTACCGTCTCGCGGGTCAACCGGTATGCCGCTGAGGTCGGCGCTGACCTGGTCGTCCTCGATCCGGCGGTTCCACTGGGCATTATCGGTCCCTCGCTCAAGCTGCCCTATGATGTCGTTCTTCACGGAGCTGAGGTCACCGTGCCGGGGCGTTTGCCCGGGAGTAAGCAGGCCCTCGGTCGGGTCCTTCGACGGGCCCGCCATGTGATCGCTGCCGGTGGCTATCCCGCCGCTGAAGCCGAGCGGGCTGCCGGCCGGTCGCTACCGATCACGATCGTTCCTCCCGGAGTCGATACTGAACGATTCCGCCCGATCAGCGACGATGAACGCCGACAGACCCGTGAAGATTTCGGTCTTCCGGTCGATGGCGAAGTCCTTCTCGGCGTCTCTCGTCTTGTTCCTCGCAAGGGGTTCGACACCGTGATCCGGGCCACAGCGCGTCTACGTCGTTCCCATCCCGATCTCGTCTTTGCTCTCGCTGGCAGTGGACGCGATGAACCTCGCTTGCGTCAACTCGCCGACGAGACCGGCGCCCGAGTGGTGTTCTTGGGTCGAGTCAGCAATGACGATCTTCCCCGTCTCTACGGGGCTGCCGATGTGTTTGCGATGTTGTGCCGCAACCGGTGGGGAGGTCTCGAGCAGGAAGGCTTCGGCATCGTCTTCGTCGAGGCCGCGGCGTGCGGCATTCCTCAGATCGCCGGAAACAGTGGGGGATCGGCCGAAGCAGTCCTTGACGGTGAGACCGGAATGGTCATCGACCAGCCCGGGCGGATCGAATCTGCGGTTGCCGCCACTCGGTCAGCGATCGCTGACCTTCTCGACAATCCTGACCGACGTCGTCAGATGGGCCAGGCCTCTCGTCAACGCAGTATTGATGAGTTCGCCTATGACGTGCTTGCTGCCCGTCTCGGCGAGGTGCTCTCGGTCAACGATTAGACAGGTGCGTGGTACGTGATGTCGATTGCTGCTGCTGGTTCGAAGCGATCAAGCCTGATCATCATCGGTGTCGACCTGGTCTTGACCATGGTGTTTGTCGGGACTGCTATCTATGCCGCCGTGGTCAACACAACTTCAGCCCGTTGGGTTGGTGTGATCGGAGCGATGGTGACCTTCGCCGTTGGTGTCGTTGCCGCGATCTGGTCGTATTCGATCGCCTATCAGATCAGCCAGACCCGTGAGGTCCTCGCTCGCCACCTCTATCTCTTGATCGGCCACGGCATTCCCCACTCGGTCAAACGGGTTCTCAACAGCGCGTTGGCAGCCCAAATCCTGGTTGCGGTGGCCACCATGGTGGCTCGTCCCACCGGTCCAGACGGCAGCCCAGGAACCTCACTGGCGGTTGGCTGTATCGTCCCGGTATTCGGCTTGGGGATGAACGCCTGGTGGGTGATCAGTCATGTCGAGTTCGCTCCTCGTCGCCGTCGTTCGTCACCCTCCCCCTAACCGACCACAAAATCAGGCACAATAGAGACCATGGCAGAGACGGCGACTGAGACGATCACCATTCGATCTCCCCTCGACCACGTGTGGACTATCGCAACTGATCTTGAGAACTATCCCGCGTGGACTCGCGATGTGAAAGACGTGATGATCACCTCGCGCGACGATGAAGGTCGCCCCAGCGAAGTTGCGTTCCGCAGCTCAGCGCTTGGACGAAGCACCCACTACACCCTCCGCTACGACTACAGCGATGCTCCTCAGCGGCTGGGGTGGTCGATGGTCAAGGGTGATATCCAGCGTTCGATCGACGGTGCCTTCCGGTTTGAGGA
>PDSL01000006.1 GCA_002748455.1 Ilumatobacter coccineus | reverse complement strand
AAACCGGCACAGCGCACTCTTTTTGGGTCGGAAATCGTCGCGTTCACACGCCGTGCGAATCGCTGACCACACCGCCTTGGTGCGGGTGGTCATAAACCGGATCGATTGGGGTGTTGGCGTGGCAGTGATCGTTTCGCCAGAGCGTAGGTACATCAAGCGCACAGCTGCTGGTCGCTGTCCCAACACCGATTCGCACATGAAGGCATAGAAGTGAACCCCGGACAGACTCTTGCGCTCCCACTGGGGGCTGGGTGCTCGTCCGGTTTTGTAGTCGGTGACCACCAACTCGCCATCATTGGTGAGATCAAGTCGGTCGATGATCCCCCGCAAGGTCACCTCGCCAACTGGAGCTTCCATCCAGAGCTCAAGTCCGATGGCGTTGACCTCAGCTGGGTTTTCGAGTTGGAGGTAATTGGCCGCCAGTCGTCGGGCGTCGTGCTCAAGACGTAAGGCAGCGTCGGTGTCGAGATGGAGATCGATGAACTCGGGCCGATCATGAAACTCGATGATCGCGGCATCAACACTCCGATCCAGACAAGCGGGGGTGCGCTCGTCAGGTGGGTAGGCGAAGAACAGCTCGAGCGCCCGATGGACCAGCGAACCCTTGGTGGTGGCTTCGGTTGGAGGATCGGGCAGTTTTTCGATTGAGGCAAACCGGAACGAGAGTGGGCACGACACAAATGACTCGATACGCGACGGCGACAGGTTGACCGGAACGGTCCAGCGAGAACCCGGTGATGTCGTGTTGGAGGCCATGGGGACACCACTCTAGAGAACCGGTGTCACAGTGACCGCACTCGTTAGCTGGCAGGGTTGACGATCAGGTCGGCGATCTCTGCTGGATGGCTGAACGGTCCAAAGTGGGTCATGTGCGACAGTTCAAGAAAGGTGGCGTTGGGAAGGTGGCCGGCCACGCCGAGCGCCCACGATGACGGATGATCGTCTTCCAGCGCTCCGCTAACCACCAGGGTGGGTGTCGAGACGTGGGGCAGATAGTCCCACACCCCGTTGGAATCGGCTGAGATAAAGATCGCTGCCTCGGTGTTGGGGTCACATCTCAGCTCCACGCCACCCTCGACCTCGTGAAACCCATATCTCACATAGTCATGGCGGGACTGGGGAGTCATCAGTGATAGTGGGATCTTGGCTGCATAGTTCGCCTCGGCAGCATCAAAGGACTCAAATCGCCGCCGCCGCCGCAGGGCGCCTTGGACGATGGGGAAGGTGTCCGGGTCACGGGGGTGTTTGGGTGGGGGATAGGAGATCGGCTCAAACACCACCAAGCGCGAGATCAGGCCAGGATGCTGGGCTGCAGCCAACAGCAAGGATGCCCCGCCCATCGAATGGCCAAACCCGGTCACGCCACCCTCGGGAGCGATATGAGTAATCACCGCGGTGACATCGTTGCTGAACCCGATCCAGTCGATCTCCCAATCCGGTGGTGCTGGGGTACGACCGTGGCCTCGAAAATCGAGGGCCACACAACGAAACTGGGGCAGCAATGACGCCAGTTCGCGGTAGCAGCGGCCGTGGAAGCCGTTGGCGTGGGCGATCACCAGCGGCGGGCCGTCGGGGTTGCCGCCCAGGTCATAGGCGGCAACCATCACCCCGTCGGTGGACGGGATCAACTCAAGTGGCTGGGCTTCAATCATCCTTGCGTCGGCTCAACAGCCAGCCGCCGAGTTGGCCAAGGATGATGCCGGCGACAACCGACAGGCCGATCACTGCCCACATCGGCAGGTTGCCGTCAAAGGTGAAGTAGTTGATCTTGGCTGAGGCGCGGTTCTGGATCACAAAGATGACCACCAGGATGACCACGATGATGAACCCGATCAGTTTCCAGGGAATGCCGCCTTCGCCGCTGGCAACTTGGGCGTCCTGATCTGGGGTGTTGGCTTCATACGACATGGCTATGAGTCTTCCACATCGCTGTGGTCAGGTCAGCGACCAGCACCGGTCGGGTCAGCGAGGGCGTCAGCTAGGACAGATGCTGGAGATAGATCCCGATCTCATCAGCCATCTGGGTCGGCACGTCATAGGTGTCGCGCTGAGCGATGGCGTCGAAATTGTCGGCGATCAACTCTGGGGACAGGTCGGGGTTGGTATAACCCGGCCCTTCACCGATGAAGACCTCGGCCACCCGCCCGCCAGCAACCGAGAAGACTCGGCCGGTCGGTTCACACGACTCGTGGGCCAGATAGGTCACTAGGGGCGAGACATAGTCGGGGGCTAGCTTGTCGCCGAGCGGGCCCAGCAGATCTTCGGTCATCCGGGTTTTGGCCACCGGAGCGATGGCGTTGACCTTGATATTGGCTTTCGCTCCTTCAATGGCCAGCACCTTGGTAAATCCGACCAGTCCCATCTTGGCAGCGCCATAGTTCGCTTGGCCGAAATTGCCAAACAAGCCAGCTCCCGACGCCGTGCACACCACCCGGCCATAGCCCTGGTCGCGCATGTGGGGCCAGGCTGCTGAGGTGACATGGTAGGCGCCGCTGAGATGGACATCGATCACCGCTTGCCACATCTCGGGAGTCATATTGTGGAACGACTTGTCTCTCAGGATTCCGGCATTGTTGATCACGATGTCGACCCGACCAAACGCTTCCAGCGCTGTAGTGACGATCGCTGCAGCATCTTCGCTATCAGCTACCGAATGGGTGTCAGCCACGGCTTCGCCACCAGCTGAGGTGATCTCGTCAACCACTCGCTCGGCGGCGCCCTTGTCGCTTCCGGTCCCGTCAACAGCACCACCAAGATCGTTGACCACGACCAAGGCGCCGCGAGCCGCCATCATGAGCGCGTGCTGGCGGCCTAAGCCCCCACCGGCACCGGTGATGATCGCAACCTTGCCGTCAAATCCAAGTGTGTCTGCCATGGGTGCAAGCTAGTCGAGATCATGCTGGCGGTTCGATCTGGTCAGCTGCTGACGGGTGTTGAAAATATCGTTGAAGCAGTGGTTGACCTGGCCTGTGTTGGTCTCACGCGGCTGTTTCAGCTCAGGAAATTGCTGGTTTTCAATGAACTTATGGAGATCTGACCAAACCTTCATAAGTCCTTCATGGCGCTGCGCCCACGATGTACATGTCCAATCCACACAACCAAGGAGATTGACATGAAAAAGACCATCCGTTACACGATCGCTTCGGCGGCACTGATCACTGTAGGAGCTGGCTTTGCTGGCATTGCCAACGCGGCCCCGCCGGCTGAACCTGTTGATGACGACGCAGCGATCGAAGTGGTCGACGACTGGAATCCATCGGCTGAAGAGATTGCCGAGTTCAACGCTGAGACCGATGCGATCGTGAAGTTCTTGGCTGACAAGGGCATCACGGTCGAAACGGCCACCGATGACGCCGGGTTCAAG
>PDSL01000014.1 GCA_002748455.1 Ilumatobacter coccineus | reverse complement strand
CAACGAGGTGACCGCCCACTTCGCCACCGGCCAGTTCACCGCCATCATGGGACCGTCGGGGTCGGGCAAGTCAACCCTTCTGCACTGTCTGGCCGGCCTTGACTCATTGACCTCTGGCCAGGTCTATATCGGTGAGACCACCCTGAATGAGCTCAGTGACAAGGCGATCACCGAACTCCGCCGCCGCCAGGTGGGCTTTGTGTTCCAGACCTTCAACCTGATCCCGACCCTGACCGCGGATGAGAACATTCGGCTCTCCCTCATGCTCGACGGCCAAGATGGCGATGCCGACTGGATTGCCACGGTCATCGACCAGGTCGGACTGAGCGATCGGCTCAACCATCGACCCAACGAACTCTCCGGTGGACAGCAGCAGCGAGTCGCTGTCGCCCGAGCCCTGGCATCGCGGCCGACGATCATCTTCGCCGATGAACCGACCGGCAATCTTGACTCCAATGCCGGCAATGACTTGCTCCAGTTCTTGCGTGATGCGGTCGACAACGACAACCAGACGGTGGTGATGGTCACCCACGACCCCTACGCCGCCGCTTATGCCGACCGGGTGGTGTTCTTGGTTGATGGCCAGATCGTGGCCGATCTCGACCAGCCCGATGTCGACATGATCATCGATCAGACCCGCCAGATCGGACGCTGACATGGCCAACGCCACCACTCTTCTCACCCGCCGATCGATGCGGTCTCATCTGGGCCGCAATATTTTCATCGGTCTCACCATCCTGGTCGGTGTCTCGTTTGTGATGGGATCGTTCGTCTTGGCCGACAGCATGCGGCGCACCTTCAACGATCTGTTCACCACGGCCAACCAGGGCGTCGACTTCGTGGTTCGTGCTGAGCTGAACACCGACAATCCGCGCGCCGTGCGCGATTCGATCCCGCTCTCGCTCGGCGACAGTATCGCCGCCGTGGAAGGGGTTGCTGAGGCCGATCCGGGGATCCAGCGCATGATCACCCTCCTCGATGCTGACGGGGAGGCAGTCACGAGCACGGGGGGACCGATCTTCGCCCTCTCCTGGGATGGCAACACCACCGACGATGCCGGCATCACGATCAAGCAAGGCCGTCCGGCGAACGCTGATGACGAAGCGGTCATCGACCAGGCCAGCTTTGAAGCCCACGGCTACAAACTCGATGGTCCCCTCCAGATCGTCGTCGACGGTCGTGAAGTTGACTTCACCCTGGTTGGTACGTTTGGCATGGCCGACACCAAGGGCTTTGCCGGCGCCAAGATCGTCGGCATGACCTTCGACCGCGCCCAACAGGTGTTCGACACCGGCGATCAGGTCGACACGATCGAAATCGTCCTTGCCGACAACGCTGATCCCGATGCGGTCGAGGCTGCGGTCACCGCCCTCTTGCCGGAACGTATCGAGATCATCACCGGTCAAGAACGCGCCGATGAGGCCAGCGAACAGATGAACACCATCGTCGGTTATGTCGGCACCGGACTCTTGATCTTCGCCTTCATCACCGCCTTTGTGAGTGCCTTCATCATCAACAACGTCTTCGGCATCACGATCGGTCAACGCTTGCGAGAAATGGCCCTCCTGCGCAGCATTGGCGCTCGAGCTCGCCAACTGACCCGAATGATCATCGTCGAAGCCCTCACCGTGTCGGTGATCGCCACCGTCTTGGGCTTTGCTGCCGGTATCGGTGTCGCCAAGCTCTTGATCTGGTTCTTCAGCATTGCCGGTGGAGGGTTCCCCGATGTCGCGCTCCGCATCAGTGTCCCCGGCATGGTGATCGGAGCCATCGTTGGGATCGGGATCACGTTGGCTTCGGTCATCGTGCCCGCCAAGCGTGCTGCCCGTATCCCTCCGATCGCTGCGCTCCAACCCGAGATCGGCTTCGAGGCGGTCAATTCGGCCCGCCGCACCACCCTTGGTGCTGCGGTCACCGTGGGCGGATTGGCTGCCATCACCATCGGCCTCTTGCTTCGTCCCGGTGGCGCCTGGGGAATGGCCATCCTGAGCGCCATCGGTGCCTTGGCAACCTTTATGGGCATCGCCAGCCTGTCGGCCACCGTCGCCCGACCCGTCGTGTCGGTGATCGGCGCTCCGATCGCCCGATTCTTCCGGGTTCCTGGTCGCCTGGCGGTCAACAATGCCCGTCGGTCACCTCGCCGCACCGCTCGCACCGCGTCAGCCCTCATGATCGGGGTTGCCCTGATGGGGGCTGCGGGGGTCTTTGCCTCCGGACTGCGGACCAACTTTATCCGGGTGCTGGAGCGCTCGGTGAACGCCGACTATGTGGTCAACGCATCCGACCAGTTTGGCTTCTCGCCGGAAGTCGCCAAACGGCTTGCCGAGGTTGAGGGGATCGCTGCGGTCTCACCCGTGCGTGTCGTCCTGGCCTCGATCAATGGCGGGGACATCGAAGGGATCGGCGCGGTTGACCCCACCACCGTCGACGCGCTCATCGATCTCGACATGACCTCGGGCGGTTGGGATGGCGTCACCGCCACCGATGGTGTCTTGCTCCACCGCCCGGTTGCCGAGCGGCTTGAGGCCTCTCTGGGCGACACTCTGGACATCACCTGGCAGAACGGCAAGGCTGGAACCGTCACCGTTGCCGGCATCTTTGCCGATGCTGGACTGGGTGGCGAGATCTATGTGTCGATCGATTTGCTCGATGCGGTGCTTGGCCAACCGCCGCGCGATCTGAGCGTGCTCGCTCGACTCGATGAGGGCATTGACGATGCCACCATCCGACCCGAACTCGACGCGATCCTGGCTGACTTCCCCAACCTCCAGCTGGTCAACAGCGCCGAATTCCAAGAGACGATCTCACAACAGATCAACCAGCTCCTCGCCATGATCACCGGACTCTTGGCCCTGTCGATGGCTATCGCCGTGATCGGGATCGCGATCACGATGGCGCTTTCGGTCTTCGAGCGAACCAGCGAGATCGGGCTGCTCCGAGCGGTGGGGATGACCCGACGCCAGCTTCGGCGGGCGATCCGCTGGGAATCGGTGATCGTCTCGATCTTCGGTGGCCTGATCGGAATCGTGATCGGCCTCTATCTCGGCGCGATCCTGTCGATCGCTGTTCCTGACGAGGTGATCAGCACGATCACCGTGCCCTGGTCGATGATCACCACCGTGATCATCGGATCGCTGATCGCCGGGTTGGCGGCATCGGTCTGGCCGGCGTACCGAGCTGGGCGGATGGATGTGCTGGAAGCGATCGCCACCGAATAGTCAGCGCACGATGCGGATATGGCGCCGCTGGTGATCGCCGAGATAGCGAGCAGCAGCGGCGGCCGGATCGATCGGTTGAGAACCGATCTGGTCGTGATGTCCAAACTGGTGCTGACATTGGGGACACCAATAGATGAGCTGGCCGTGAGGCGCCACCGGCATCGACTCGATCATGGTGTGGCAGCGTGAACAGGCTCGA
>PDSL01000013.1 GCA_002748455.1 Ilumatobacter coccineus | reverse complement strand
GGGATCGGAATCGAACCGACGACCTACGCATTACGAGTGCGTTGCTCTACCGACTGAGCTACCCGGGCAGCGGGCCGAATCTTATCGGGATTTCGTTGCTGACAGGGGAGGAAGCGACCAGAGCAAGGACTGAAGCAAGAGGTCTTCGTTGGGATTGCGAATCAGGGCTTCGATCGCCTGATGGAGGCGGCTGACCGCGGCATCAGCCTCGTCAATATCGGTAACCGTGCCAGCGACGATCGCGTCGCGATAGACCCCCGCAATCGTCGCCAAGCCAGCCACCAGCTCATCGTGACGGTGACGGCGCAACTCCCGACGCTGACGCTCAACTACCGACTTGCGGCCCCGGCCCTCATCGCCCAACTCCGCCAGCTCGTCCACATGGCGCTCCGACATCGACTCGGCCGCTGAATCGATCGCCGCGGTCAGCTCACCAACCAGAGCCATCACCCTTGAGCCGGTGCCATCCAGACGAGACGGCACCTCAGCAAATGCCCGGCGTCGATCGGCCAAGTGAACATCAATGGCCAACACCCGCGCCCGATCCAGATTGCCGGACGCTGCCCGAGCAGCCTCGGCCGCCATGTCGGGAGCGATACCATCGCGCTCCAATTGTTGGGCGATCTCCTCATCGGCGATGGCCCGAAAATCGATCCGAGCGCACCGCGACGAGATCGTGATCAATTCTTGAGGAACCAGATCAGCCAGGATCACGAACACCGTTGATGCCGGTGGCTCCTCGATCGTCTTCAACAAGATGGCGGCACCTTCGGGACGCAAAAGATGAAACTCGTGGAGGATCATGACCTTGCGGTCGCCCTCGATCGGAGCCAACGCTGCCGCGCTGACCACCTCACGGGCCTGATCGGCCGAAATTGCTGCACCGGTGCGGACAATCTCTTTCACATCGGGATGCTCGCCCCGCATCACCAGATCGTTGTCCCGATCATCGGGAGCATCGTGGCCACTGATCACCACCCCAGCAAAGGCGCGGGCTGCTTGATCCTTGGTCGACCCTGGCGGTCCCACGAAAAGATAGGCATGCACCGGATCGGACGCTGCCTGGCGCAACCGCTCAACCGCCTCAGACTGGCCGAGCACCGCATCCCACACCGACGGTGCCATCACAGCCCCATCCGGTCAGCAACCGCGTCGCGGATCGCTGCGGCGACCGCGTCAATCTCATCATCGGCATCGATCGTCACCCACCGCGTGGGATCAGCAGCGGCCATCTCGGCAAAGCCAGCCGCTACCCGGCGATGAAATTCGGCACTTGCCTGCTCGAAGCGATCCAGGTGTCGTTCCTTCATTCGGGCAGCAGTCGTTTCATCCGACACGACCAGGAGGATGACGAGATCAGGCCAGCGACCCTCGATTGCCCAATCATTGATCTGTGCCACCTCATCCACCGGCAAGCCCCGCCCATACCCCTGATACGCCAAGGTCGAATAGACCGACCGATCACTGACCACATGGCGCCCCGCCGCCAGAGCTGGACCCACCACCTGGGCCAGATGCTGGGCTCGATCAGCAGCGGTGATCAAGGCTTCAGAACGGTCGTTGAGATCAACGACCGAGGTGTCGTGAAGGATCGCCCGCAAACGTTGGCCGATCGGGGTTCCTCCGGTTTCTTGGGTGAGCACCGCCCCGATCGCGTCGGCTAAACGCCGAGCTTGGGTGCTCTTGCCGCAACCCTCAGCCCCTTCAAGGGCGATATACACCGGATCAGCCATGACAGGGTGAACCCTATCTCGTCGCCCAGACTGGAATCCCTAGTCGGTCTCGATGTGCTGGCCCGACAACTCCAATTTGGTGGCGAACACCGCCGCTTCGGTGCGGCGCTCCATCCCCAGCTTGGTCAACATGTTCGACACATAATTCTTGATCGTCTTCTCGGCCAGATGCATCTCATTAGCGATCTGACGATTGGTCATACCATCAGCGATGAAATGGAGGATCCGCCGCTCCTGAGGGGTCAGGCGAGCCAGCCGCTCATCTTCTTCTGATGGCTGACGAAGGCGAGCCAAGACCTTGCCGGTGATCGCTGGATCAAGAAGGGATTCGCCCTTGGCGACCCGCTTGACCGCATCGACAAGCTCGGGACCGCGAATCTGCTTGAGCATGTAGCCCGACGCACCGGCCATGATCGCCTCAAAGAGTGCCTCATCATCGCTATAGGAGGTCAGCATCAAGCAATAGGTGCCCACCGAACTGCGCACCTCACGGCACACCTCAATCCCATTGCCATCGGGCACCCTCACGTCAAGGATGGCGACATCGGGCTTGACGGCTGGGATGCGGGCGACAGCCTCAGCTGCATCGGATGCTTCGCCGACCACCTTGATCTCGCCAGTCGACTCCAAGAGCGCCCGGACACCTTCCCGGACGACTTCGTGGTCATCCATCAAGAACGCTGTGACTGCGACCATGGGGGATAGTGAAGCGCGCATACCACCAACTGACAAGGGGCTTTGTGCCTGGGCTCTCATCCAGGGTCACGATCGGGATGCTCAACCAACGCGACGGTGCGGTCCACGATGTTGCATTCTTGTCCACCCAGCATGGATCGATACCCTGGCCGATGTGACAGCACTGCCTGATGTGGCCCTCTTGAGCCATGCGGTTGAATTGGCCCCTGACGGCATCATGATCGTCAGCCCGCAAGGTGAGATCATCTACGCCAACCAGTCGATGCATACGATGGCGATGACCGACCAGATGGTGGGGCGCAGCGTTGATGAGTTTGTGCCCGATGATTATCGCGACCGGCACACCATCCAACGCAGCGAATACCACAACAGTCCCGGTCGTCGGCGCCCGATGGGATCCGATCTCAACCTGGTGCTTCGTCGCGACGATGGCACCACCTTGCCGGTTGACATCTCGCTGAGCCCCTTCGACCATGCCGATGGGCGCTATGTGATCACCGTGGTGCGCGATGTCTCCGATCGGGTTGAGCACATCTCTCGTTTGACCGTTGCCACCGAACAGCTCGCCCTGGTCGCCGAGCGGGAACGGATCGGACGCGATCTCCACGATGTCGTTCTCCAGCACCTCTACGGGATGGGATTGTCGGTCCAGGCGATCGCCACCGGATCACCGGAACCGATCCACGATCGTCTCGACGCTGTCATCGACGACATCGACCGCATCATCGCTGAAGTGCGCACCATCGTGTTCACGTTGGGTAGCTCGACCCATACCGGCACCCTCGGCCAAGAACTCGCCGATGTGGTCGCCCAGGCCAGCCGAGTCCTCGGGTTTACCCCCTCATTGCGCCTTGATGGGCCGGTCGAGTCGGCCCTCTCCGATGAGGTCTGCACCGAGCTGGTGGCCTCGATGCGCGAAGCACTCGGCAATGTGGCCCGCCACGCTCACGCCAGCCGAGCCGAAGTCAATATCACCGTGGCCAACAACACGGTTCAGATGCTGGT
>PDSL01000027.1 GCA_002748455.1 Ilumatobacter coccineus | reverse complement strand
TGTCTTGTCGTCACCGCCTGCTCGGCTGGATCAACTGACTCAAGCGATACCACGGCTATTGCTACAGCTAACGAGCAACACGTATTCGGTCGTGCTGATGTTGTCGCTGCCAATCAGGACTTCGCTGATGCCTACCTTCCCGATGAAGCTGATCACCCCGAGCTCGGCCCCGAGCATGACGGTGGCCCTCCAACCACGATGACTCAATCCGGCCCCGAGATCAGGATGAGTGCATCGATCAACGAGACCACCAATCAACTTGATCTCTATGTCGAACCCGAGTCACTCGATGAGGCTGAAGCGTTTGCCAGCCGCTATCCAGCCGGGTTAGTCAAGATCATCATGGTTGACCCTGGCACGCTGACGCCGGTAGAGGAATAGGCTCCCTCTCTCGATGGTACGGTCTCAGCGTGGTTGCCTGGACCACCATCGATGCCCCACGATCGTTGGCGCAGACACTTGGAGTGTTGCGCCATGGTCCTCGCGACCCCACCACGGTGATCACGCCTGGTGAGGCGCTGCATGCGACCTTGACCCCCGAGGGGCCGGTCACCATTCGTTGGCGATGGGACCACGATCCAGCTCCGGTCGATGCTGACGGCTTGACGGTTGACCTGTGGGGTCCTGGAGCTCGGTGGGTGAGCCCTCGTCTGGATGACTGGGTGGGCACCCACGATCAGGCGATCGAGTGGCCTGGTGCTCCCGAGGTCGTAGCCGCGGCCTTGCGTCAGGTGCGGCCCCGTCGCTGGGGTGCAACTTCTAACCCCTATCACGCCCTCTTACCCACCGTGCTGGGTCAGCGGGTGACCGCTGCTGAAGCTAAAAGCCAGTGGCGGGCCTTGGTCAACGAGGTTGGCCAACCGGCTCCCGGTCCCAGCGAGATTGTCGGCTCACTGCGCCTCCCGCCCGAGCCCGCCTCGGTGATCCAGCCAACTTGGTGGTTCCACCGGTTGGGTATCGATCCTCAGCGAGCTCGAGCTCTGGTGGAAGTGGCCCGTCGAGCCCCCAAGTTTTGGGAGTGGGCTGATGCTGGGTCAGCCACGCTGGGCGCCAAGCTTGCCCACCTACCGGGCATTGGGCCGTGGACGATCACCAAGGTTCTGGCCCCGGTGTGCGGTGATCCTGATGTGGTGGTGATCGGCGACTATCACCTGGCCAACACGGTGGTGTGGGCTTTGACCGGCACACCGCGTGGCACCGATGAGGAGATGCTCGAGCTGTTAGCCCCCTATGCCGGCCAGCGGGGTCGCATTGTGGTTGGGCTCGTGGCCAGCGTGGGCCAGGCGCCCAAGTTCGGACCCCGTCAGCGGATCGTGCCGATCCATCGGCTCTAGCAAGCTGCGCTGAGCTGGGCGTAGGCCTCCCAGAAGCCCGGCCAGCTCTTGGACACCACCTCAGGATCAGCGACCTCAGTGCCCTCCACGACTGAGCTGAGGACACCAAAGGCCATCGCCAGACGATGGTCATGGTGGGTGGCGACACGGCCGCCGTGGAGACGATCACGCGAGGGCTGGATCACTAACCCATCCTCGGTCTCAGCCACGTCAGCTCCGAGGGTGGTCAACTCAGCCGCCAGATCGCCAAGCCGATCACTTTCCTTACCTCGGATGAAGCCAACACCCCTGATCGTGGTCGGGGTGACCGCACAGGTGGCTACCGCTGCCAGCGTGGGCACCAGATCGGAGACATCAGCCATATCGATATCGATACCGACCAGCTGATCAGGGCCGGTCAGCGTCACCCCATCATCGTCGTAGGTCACCGTGGCTCCCATCTGGGACAGGATCGACGCGAAGGCGCTATCGCCTTGAAGTGAGTGACGGCCCAGCGCACCGATGGTGACCGTGCCCGGCACCACCGCGGCCATCGCCAAGGGATAGCTCGCCGACGACGCGTCAGGTTCCACCGTGTAGTCGGTCGGTTGATACCGCCCCGATGGCACCGTGATCTCTCGATCCTCCACCTCAACACCATCCACCCCAAACGCTGCCATCACCGCGGCGGTCATCTCCACATAGGGCCGCGACACCAGCTCGGTGGTCAGGGTGATCGTCACTCCGTCGGCCAGATACGGCCCGATCAACATGATGGCGGTGAGATACTGGCTCGACACATCGCCAGCCACACTGACGTGGCGCCCCGACAGTTGCCCCGACACCGTTGCCGGCAATCCACCCGGTCGTTCAGTGCTCACCGCACACCCCAACTGGGTGAGGGCATCGTGGAGGGGGCCAAAGGGTCGTTGCTGCAATGGCTCATCACCATCGATCGTCACCGGAGCTGGGACCAGTGCACCAAGCGCCGTCAAAAAGCGCGACGTTGTGCCCGCCAATCGACAATCCACGGTGATCGCATCGCCGTGATCACCGACGCGAAGATCATGTCCGGCGACCGTCACCGACCTATCAGCATCTGCCTCGATCGCGATACCGAGCTCGGTCAGCCCAGCGATCATCGCCGAGGTGTCATCGCCGCTGGGCAGGTTGTGCAGTCGAGACACACCGTCGGCCAATGCAGCGCACACCAGCGCCCGATTGGCCAGCGACTTCGACCCCGGCACCTCAACCACCGCCCGGAATCCCGGCGTGAGCGGAGCCACGGTATGAGCGGTCATGACAGGGGGCGAACCACGGGACGATAGTCGCGAGCGATTAAGCCGCCCCGGAACAGATCGGCCACCGCAGCATCGACCACCACCACAGCGATACCACGATTGCCTTCGGGCAGATGCATCACCTCAAAGTTGGCAATATTGACGCCTAGATCGGCAGCCAGGGTGAAGACCTCAGCAGCTGCTCCAGCCCGGTCCGGAATCGGAATCCGCACCTCGACGAAGGCTTCGGGATGGGCCACCCGGCCGGGCAGATCACGACGAGCTCGACGGGCCGAATCCAAGGTGCCCTTCAGCGCGTCCTGGTCCCCACTGGCCACGATCTCGCGAATCGCGCCCAAGCGATTGATCAAGCCATCGAGACCGGCGGTGATGGCCTCGCGGTTCTCGGTACAGATATCGAGCCAGATCGTCGGCTGTCCCGACGCGATTCGGGTCATGTCTCGGAACCCGCCAGCAGCCAACCGCAGCAGAGCAGCGTGTTCCAATGACCGATCCGATGCCAGCTGCATCAGGGTCGCGGCCGTCAGATGGGGCACATGGCTCACCACCGCCACCACCTGGTCGTGTCGCTCAGGGGTGAGGGCCACCACCTCGGCACCCAGGGTGCGCACCAAGGCACTCAGGGTCGCCAGGGCAGCATCATCGGTGGTCGGACGTGGCGTGAGCACCCAGACACTGTTGTTGAACATGGCTGGATCGGCGCCATCAAGGCCATCGAGCTCGCTACCGGCCATCGGATGTCCACCGATAAAACGCGGATCATCGATCGCTGAACAAATCCCGCCCTTGACCGAACCCACATCGGTCACCAGACCAGTCGTCTCAGCCAGGGCCCGGCGCACCTGGTCAACCAC
>PDSL01000026.1 GCA_002748455.1 Ilumatobacter coccineus | reverse complement strand
CATGGGGCCCTTCTTCGCTCTTGCCAAACGGTGAGGGCAGCCAATCGATACCCGACAAGAAGTGGAGATAGCCAAACCCTTGGGCCATGAACCAACTCGATGCTTGACCCCAGACCTCGGGGGTGAATCGAACCCACTGATCGAGGTGGTCGATGAGGTGATGGCCCACCACCTGATCACCGAATTCGGCACGGATCTCGGCGATCAAGGCCTCACGGGTGTGGTCGGGTTCGCGGGAGGTGTCGTCGGTCGTCGCCTCAGTCAATGGAACCACCTCCGACCACCACCGGTGTGGCATTCGGATCGATCAAGGGCGTATAGCCCTCACTGTCGCGCCATTTGGCGGCCATGTCCTCATAGCGCACCTTGCGCTGCAGCAAGATGATGCCTTCGAGGAGGGCTTCGGGCCGGGGCGGGCAGCCGGGCACATAGACATCGACCGGGATGATCTGATCGACACCCTTGGTGACCGAATAGGAATCCCAATAGGGGCCACCAGAGTTGGCGCACGAGCCCATCGAGACCACATATTTGGGCTCAGCCATCTGCTCATAGAGCCGTCGAACCGCTGGCGCCATCTTGTCGGTCACCGTGCCGGCGATGACCACAAAGTCAGCTTGGCGAGGGCTCGCCGGAAGGGGGATCACCCCGAGTCGCATCACGTCATAGCGCGGCGACGCGAAGGCAGCCCCGAGCTCGAGCGAACAGCAGGCCAGACCCCACTGGTAGACCCACATCGAATAGGAACGACCCAGATTGAGCAGCTTGGTAAGGCCGGTTGGCAGTTTGCCTCGATCGACTAGACCCATCGGAGCAGTCCTCGCTTCCACGCATAGACCAGGCCATCGAGCAAGAGCACGATGAAGACCAACATGGCGACCAATCCGAACCCGCCATAGCGCTCCATCGCTGCGGCCCACGGGAACACGAAGACCGCTTCAACATCGAAGATGACGAAGAGGAGGGCGAAGATGTAGTACCGGATCTGGCTTTGGGACCATCCCGACAGGACTGGATCGACCCCGGATTCGTAGGCGATCAGCTTTTCTTCAGTTGGACGTGAGGGACGTAGAAGGGCGGCCAATCCCAACAAGATCCCTCCCACAGCCAAGGCGGTGAGACCAAACCAGATGACGGTGAGATAGTCCCTCAGAAATGATGACATCGCGTGGCGAGAATATCAGTCTTGATCGTTGTGAACCCAACCGCGGCCATGGGGTCAGCGGACGAAGTCGACCACCTGAGCAGCGAGATCGAGGAACCAGCTCGGCCAGATGCCAACCACGAGGGTGAACCCGGCAGCGATGACCACGGCAGCACCGGTGGGCCGAGGCACCTCTTCGACCTGATCGGCTGTCGAGCCCTCTTCGAGCCAAGCAGCGACCATGATCCTCAAATAGAGGTAGGCCGCAATCACCGCCGACACCATGGCGATGATCGCGATCGCGTAGCTCTGCTCGGCGACAGCAGCCTGGATCACACCCCATTTGGCCACAAAGCCCGAGGTGAGGGGCACCCCAGCTTGGGCCAGCAAGAAGATGGTCAAACCAAGAGCGAGACCGCGACGGCGTCGGGCGAGCCCGGCAAAAGCCGCGAGCGAGGTGTCCCCGTCAGCATGGCGGCCAACCAGGGTCACCACGGCGAAGGAACCGATCGTCAAGACCGCATAGATGGCGAGATAGGACGCCACTGCAGCGATGCCATCACCAGCCCCAGCCGTACCGGCCTGATGACCAGCAGCTTCGATCCCCACCAGGATGAACCCGGCATGGCTGATCGACGAGAACGCCAGCATCCGCTTGACATCGGTCTGGACAACCGCCATCACCGAACCGATCACCAGAGACAAGACTGCGAGCACCCAGATCACTGGACGCCAGTCATCGCGATGGAAGGGCAAGGTGACCACAACGATCCGCACCAGGGCAGCAAAGGCAGCAGCCTTACCGACCGAAGCCATAAAGGCGGTCACATGGTTGGGGGCACCCTGGTAGACATCGGGGGTCCACACATGGAAGGGCACCGCTGCCACCTTGAAGGCCATACCGACCAGGAGCAGGGCAACGCCGGCCAACACGATCGGGCTGGCTCCGCCCACCTGGATGGCATCGTCGTAGGACCCAAAGATCTCACCCAGATTGGTTGATCCGGTGCTGCCATAGATCATGGCCACGCCATAGAGGAAGAAGGCTGAGGCGAATCCGCCGAGGATGAAATACTTCAACCCGGCCTCCTGGCTCGATGAACGTTCTCGATCCGAGGCGGCCAGGACATAGAGGCTGAGCGAGAGCGTTTCGAGACCCAAGAAGACCAGGATCAACTCATTGGCTGATGCCATCACGATCGCCCCGACCGCAGCGATCAGGAAGAGGACATAGACCTCGGGGCCATCTCGACCAGCTCGACTGAGTTCATCGCCAGAGATCAGGGCAACCAGGGCAACTCCGATCACCACCGTGATGGTGATGAATTGGCTAAAGGCATCAAAGGCCAAGGTGTGGCCGATCAGGAGACCCGGTCCATCCTTGGCGATCGAGGCCCACTGGAATCCGGCCAGGATCGCAGCGACCACGGCACTCACCACGGTGAGCCCGCTATAGGCACCACGAGGCCAACGAGGGGTCATCGCCCCCACCACCATGAGGATGACCGCTCCGGCGATCAGGACGATCAGGGGACTCAGATGGAACCACTCGACCGGAAGTGCCTGGAAGGTGTCAAGAGCGATCATTCGCCGTGCTCCTCTCCCTCGTGATCGGCGTCGGTCTCCGGCCCAGCCGGGGCGTCAGGCACGACGGGGGTGAACTCGGTTCGCTCAGCGACATGTTCGATCAATTTGTCAACCGAGGGCTCGATCCGATCGAGCATGGGCTTGGGATAGATACCGGTGAACACGATGATGGCGATGAAGGGCAAGACCACGAGGGCTTCCCGAGCGGTCAGCTCGCGGAACGACCGATTGGCGTCATCGGGCTCACCGTGGAAGACCCGCTGGTAGGCCCACAAGAGATAGAGGGCCGCCAGGATCACCCCGGTCGCGGCCACGACCACAAAGCCCGGAGCCACCAGCCAGCTCCCGATCAAGACCAGATACTCGCCGACAAACCCATTGAGTCCTGGCACCCCGATCGAGGACAACATGACCACCATGAAGGCTGCAGCGAAGATCGGAGCTACCGCTTGGATGCCCTTCAGTTCAGCAATCTGGCGGGTATGGCGACGCTCATAGATCATCCCGACCATCAAGAACAGGGCGCCGGTGGAGACCCCATGGTTGACCATCTGCATCACCGAACCGGTGACCGCCTGGGTGGTGAGGGCGAAGGCGCCTAACACGATGAAGCCCAGGTGGGCGATCGAGGAATAGGCAACCAACCGTTTGAGGTCCTTTTGCATGGTGGCAGCGATCGCCCCATAGATGATCCCGATCACCGCCAGGGTGAACCAGAGATTGCGGCTCCAATAGCCAGCCTC
>PDSL01000042.1 GCA_002748455.1 Ilumatobacter coccineus | reverse complement strand
AAGAGCGTCGCCACCAGGACTTCTGGAAGAACCTGCGCGGCTATATCGAGCGCTGGGACGCGATGATCACCGACTTCAACGCTCGAGTCGCTGCCGAGTCCTGATCATGATCGCCGGATTCCGCTGTGCCGTCTGCGGGACCACCGTTGACGTTGCTACCCCTCTGGCGTGGGCCTGTCCCCAGGCTTCACCCACCGATCCCCATCACGTCCTCCACCTCGTCGATAGTGGCCCGCTGGCCCCGGCTCGGCAGGATGACAATCCCTTCATCAGGTATGGCGATCGACTGGCGTGGCGGGCATTCGCCCGAGCCCAGGGGCTGACCGACGACGCGTGTGATGCCCTCACCCGTGAGGCGGCAGGCGGATTCCGAGTGACCCCCTTTGAACGTTCGGCCCGACTCAGCGATGAGATCGGGGCCGACGTGTGGGTCAAGAACGAGACCGGCAATGTTGGCGGGTCCCACAAGGCCCGCCACCTGGCCTCGATCTTGCTCCATCTTCGAGCAGCCGAAACCCTCGGCCATCTCGATCAGCGTCCACCACTGGCGATCGCCTCGTGTGGTAACGCTGCCATCGCTGCTTCCACCTTGGCAGCAGCGGTTGATTGGCCGATCCAGGTCTATGTTCCCCAATGGATGGATGCCACCGTCGAGAAGGTGCTCTCCGACCTCGGCGCTGACATCCATCGATGTGAACGCCGCGACACCGATCCGCCTGGCGACCCGGCGCTTCACCGGTTCCGCGAAGCGGTCGCTGGTGGGGCGGTGCCCTTCAGCGTGCAAGGGCCCGAAAACGCCCTCTGCCTCGATGGCGGTCGCACGATCGGATGGGAGATGGCCGATCAGGCTGCCGATGCTGGCATCGAGCTCGACACCGTGGTCATCCAGGTCGGCGGAGGTGCTTTCGCCGGTTGTGTGGGGGCTTCGTTGCCGATTCCGTTGCATCCGATCCAAACCGAAGGATGTGCTCCGCTGAACGCTGCCTGGGAAAAGGCTCAGGGGATGAGCGATCCCGAACAGCACTGGTCGGACTTGATGCAGTCGTGGCCTGATCCTCACTCGCTGGCTGATGGCATCCTCGATGACGAAACCTATGACTGGCTTTCGATCGTCGATGCCATGCGTCGCCAGGGCGGACAGCCGATCGTGGCACCTGAAACCCAGGTCATCGCGGCCCACAAGCTGGCCCACGAGGCGGGCTACAACGTGAGCCCCACCGGTTCGGCCGGCCTGGCTGGTTTGCTCTCGGCTCGCGAGCGATTCGAAGGCCAAACCGTCGCCATCGTGATGTCGGGTGTAACCCGCTGAACCTCGCTCCCACGATCGCGACAGCGATCCAGGTCGGTAGCGTGGCATCCATGGCCCAACTCAATTTGAGCGACAGCATCGTCGATCCGCGTTCTAGCGTTTTCAACCGACTTCTCAAGAACCGGATCATCATGCTCGGTGCGCCGGTCGATGATGAGATTGCCAACCAGTTGTGTGCTGAGCTGCTCTATCTCGATGCTGAAGATCCCGATGCCGATATCTGGCTCTATATCAATAGCCCGGGTGGGTCGGTGACCGCGGGGATGGCGATCTACGACACCATGCAATTCGTGGGCTGCGATGTTGCCACGGTGTGTTTGGGCCTGGCGGCCTCGATGGGGCAGTTCCTCCTCACCGCCGGAGCGCCAGGCAAGCGCTACACCTTGCCCAATGCCCGCATCATGATGCATCAGCCACTCGCGGGGTTGCGAGGCCAGGCCGCCGACATCGAGATCCAGGTCGAGGATCTGCGCTACACCAAGGAGCGCATGGCTGAGCTGATCGCCAAGCATTCGGGCAATGACCTCGAACAGATCAAGGCCGATTCCGAGCGTGATCGCTGGTTCTCTGCCGAACAGGCCAAAGAATACGGCCTGGTCGACAAGGTGATCGTGCGCCGCGGCGAGATCATCTGAACAACGGCTCAGCTTTCGTCGGGCTCAACCGCCGGAATCGGGTCGTGGGGAGCGATCGTGGTGATCGGTAAGACCACACCACAGTTGCGTTCGATCCACACCTTCACCTCATAGGCCGATCGTTCGGTGGCATAGGCGGTCAGGGCGACCGCTTGTTCTGATTCCGGATTGCCGGGCACGATCGATGATGCAGTCTCCATACTGACGACCAGGTCGTTCCATTGACGGGCAATCGACTGGGGCGCGAGCTGGCCCATCAATCGATAAAACTCCAGGGTCGCGTCCAACTCCGCTTCGGTGCTCAGCGGGGGAGCGACGATCATGGAGGTCTGCTCGCTGGCATAGCGGCAAAACTCGACACCATTGCTGGTGGCCTGGTCGCCTCCGCCGCAGGCCGTCAGGGTCAGGGCGGCTGCAGTGGCGAGAAGGGGAGCGAGACGAGCCATCACGAAAGTGTGCCACGGCGAGCCTCATCTTGGCTCGCGCGAGTTCAACCAAATGAGTCCTCCCCAGGGCGTCGGGACCCTCGTGCGACACCCCCTCGCTAGGGTGATCATCACTGTCGAGGGAGCAGGGTTCCCTCCCTGATCGGGCGTCGCCACCGCGGCGGCGCCATCCACTGAGGGAGGGTGCCATGACCGCAACGGTCCATACGGCAACAATTCTGGGGGCTCGGGGCCAGCCGGTCACCGTCGAAGTCCATGTCAGCACCGATCAGCTTCCGGGGTTCACCCTGTTGGGATTGCCCGATGAATCGGTTCGCGAAGCTCGTGATCGGGTGCGGGCTGCCGTGGTCACGTCGGGGTTCACGTGGGCCGATAAGCGGGTGGTGGTCAATCTTGCGCCACCCCAGTTCCGCAAGACCGGCTCCGGCCTCGACTTGGCGATCGCTGTCGGTGCTCTGGTGGCGTTTGGGATCATCCCTGCGGACCGGGTGAGTGGGTTTGGGTTTATCGGCGAGCTCGGTCTGGATGGTTCGGTGCGTCCGGTGCCCGGTGTGGTGCCCATGGTGGGAGCCCGTCGTGAGGTGACCTGGGTGGTGCCGATGGCCAATGCACCTGAAGCTCGGGTGATCGCCAACGAGGTTCGACCGATCGATCGACTCGACCGTCTCGTCGCCGCGCTCACCGGTGCTGACGATTGGCCCGACGATGATGAGGTCGGTTCGCTGCCGGTGTCGACCGACGCTCCTGCTGGCGATCTGTCCGATGTGAAAGGGCAGCCGGTGGCTCGCCAGGCCCTCGAAATCGCTGCCGCTGGCGGGCATCATCTCCTCTTCGTCGGCTCACCGGGATCGGGCAAAACCATGCTCGCCCAACGTTTGGTCGGGCTCTTGCCCGATCTCTCGCCCCAACACGCCCTCGAGACAACCATGATCCACTCGGCAGCTGGTGTGCCGTTACCGCCCGGTGGGTTGATCCGTCGTCCACCGTTTCGTTCTCCTCACCACACCAGTTCCACCGGGGCTCTGGTGGGTGGCGGGGGTCATCGCCATCGCCCCGGTGAGGTCTCGTTGGCCCACCGCGGTCTGCTCTTTCTTGATGAGATGGGGCAGTTCGTTCCAGCGGCCCTTGATGCCCTGCGCGAAGCTCTCGAAACCGGCCAGATCATGGTCGGCCGAGTCGATCAGATCCGGGTGCCGATGCCGGCACGCTTCCAGCTGGTCGGCGCCACCAATCCGTGTCCGTGTGGCGGAGGGGCACCGGGGGCATGCGAGTGCGATGAACGAAGTCGCCATCGCTATCTGAGTCGCCTGTCGGGACCCCTCCTCGACCGGTTTGACCTTCGGGTGGCGATTCACCGACCTGATGTGGGCGACATGCTCGATGGGCAGCCGGGCGAATCGACCGCCACGGTGGCTGAGCGGGTCGCTGCTGCCCGCCACCTGGCCATCGAACGACAGGGCCATCTCAACTCCGATCTTGACGAAGCTGGTCTTGATGAGGTGGCCCGGCTCGACGATCGAGCCGATGCCATCGTGCGTGACCGGCTCGAACAGGGTCATCTCACCGCTCGGGGCTATCACCGCATTCGCCGGGTAGCTCGCACGATCGCTGACCTTGAGGGGGTGACCACCTCGGTGGTCGCTGCCGATCATGTCGCTGCAGCATTAGGTCTGCGAGCCCGTATCGGGGCAGCATCGGTGGGGCAAGCCTGATGAGCGCTCAGTCTGCCGATGGCATGATCCCAACGACACTCGCCAGCGGTTTCAGCGCTCATCGTCTCGCCGCTGCTGCCTTGGCTGGTGTGGGTGGCATCGGATCGCGCCGGCTTCGCTTCCTCCTGGCCCATGCTGATCCGGTCGAGGTGTGGGCGAGCTTATGCTCGGGTTCGGTTGAGCCGTGTCTGGCAGCCCTGTTCGGATCGGTCGATCTCGATCGAGCGGTGCGCCATGCCCAGCACACCTCACTTGCCGAACTCGCCGATCGGTGGGGCCAAGTCGGGGTGGAGATCGCTGTCATCGGTGAAGATGCCTACCCAGGCGCGCTGGCTACCGACCTCGATCCGCCGCCGGTGATCTTCACCAAGGGCCGGATCAATGTTCTCGATGCTCGCCGAGTGGCGGTGATCGGCACCCGCAATGCCACCAGCTCCGGTCTGGCCACCGCTCGGGATCTCGGTCGAGCCCTCGCCCAGGCTGAGGTCGCTGTGGTGTCAGGGTTGGCCCGTGGCATCGATGGGGCGGTACATCGCGGGGTCCATGATGTCCGCGGTCGGGCGATTGGGGTGGTGGGCAATGGTCTCGATCAGGCCTACCCTCGCCGCAATGTCGACATCTGGGAGTGGGTTGGCAGTGAAGGATATTTGGTGTCCGAATGGCCTCCGGGAACGCCGCCCGATGGGTGGCGCTTTCCCCGACGCAACCGGATCATCGCCGCGCTGAGCGAGATCGTGGTGGTCGTCGAAAGCCGAGAGCGGGGAGGCAGCTTGATCACCGTCGATGAAGCCCTCAAGCGCGATGTCCAGGTGATGGCCGTGCCGGGATCACCTCGATCACGCGCCGCGGCCGGGACCAACCAGCTCCTGGTCGACGGTGCTGCTCCGGTGACCGGCATCGACGACATCCTGGTTGCTCTCGGGCTAGACCATGAGTGCCCTGATCGTGGACCGATTGATGTCGATCTCGATCCGGCAAGCGATGAAGCCCAGGTCGTTGAGTGGTGCGCTCGCGCGCCAGCCACCCTTGACGATCTGGTGACCTTGTCAGGCCTTCCCATCGCCGCGGTGGCGATGGCGGTTGCCCGGCTCGAACGAGACAGCATCATCGTGGTGACCAATGGATGGTGCGAGCTTGCTCGGCCTCGCTGGACCATCCCCATCCCGCCGGGTCGGTGACCGCTACGGTGACTGGTGTGGAAGGGTCGGGTATCCCCGAGGTGTGGAAGGCAGATGCCTTTCGGCGGGCTCACACCTCGCTTGCGTCGCGAACCCGGTCGGCCTATGTGTCCGACCTGAGGATCTTTATCGACTGGATGGCCGATATCGGGAAGCCTCCCGAGCCGAGCGCTGCCGATCGTGACCTGGTTCGTCGCTATGTCACCGAACTGGCTGGTCAAGGTCGGGCCCGTTCCACCATTGCCCGCAAGGTCGCCTCCTTGCGGCGCTATTTCGCTTGGGCAGTCGATGAAGGCATTCTCGCGAGCGATCCCACCCTGGGTCTTCAGGTGGGCGGTGGCGGGAGTCGTCTTCCCAGGGTGATTTCCCAGCGCGACCTCAACGTCTTGTTAGAGGGCGAGACTCCCGACGATGAACCCGACTGGCGACGCTGTCGTGATGATGCCATCCTCGAACTGCTCTATAGCTCGGGTATCCGGGTTTCCGAGCTCTGTGAGCTCCAGCTCAGTCAGCTCGGTTTGGCCCAACAGGTCATCACCGTGTGGGGGAAGGGATCAAAACAGCGCCGGGTGCCGGTGGGTGAGCCGGCGGTCGCGGCATTGGGAGCGTGGCTGGCGATTCGCGCCGAGGTGGTGCCTCCTGAGCGTGGCGATCTGGTGTTTGCCAACGAGCGAGGTAATCCGCTCACCCCACGTGATGTGAGGCGCGTCCTCGACCGGCGGTCACCGATCCCCACCCATCCCCATGCCCTTCGCCACACCTTCGCCACCCACCTGCTCAATGGGGGTGCCGATCTGCGCTCAGTCCAAGAGCTTTTGGGTCATGCCGATGTCGCCACCACCCAGCGATATACCCATGTCAGTCGCGACCTGCTGCGAGACGAATACCTCCAAAGTCATCCTCGAGCCTGACCGGTTCCACTCGACACCTCGCTGTCTCACCACGCCCTGCTCAACCGAGGTGTTCCATGACCAAGCTTCTCGTCCTGGGGGTGGTTGTCGCTGCCCTCGCCACCCCGACCGCGCCAGGTCCCTCGCCATGTTGGCGTCCCCCGGTTGACGCTGTGGTCGTCGACCCCTTCCGTCCACCGACCTGTCCCTGGTGTCCGGGCAACCGAGGTATCGAGTACGCCACTCCAGCTGGCACGCCGATCCACGCGGTTGCGTCGGGCACGGTGTCATTTTCCGGCACGGTTGCTGGGACCACCTATGTGGTGGTCGCCCTGGCCGATGGGAAACGGATCACCTATGGCAATCTGGCCGATCCCCTGGTCAGTCGAGGTGAACGGGTGGTCACCGGTCAAGGTCTTGGTCGCACCGCTGGACGGTTCCACTTTGGGGTTCGTCTTGGTGACCACTATCTCGATCCGGATCGCTTCCTCGGCGTGCCGCGCTATCGCGTTCGGCTGCTCCCGATCGATGGGAGCCGTCCAGTCTCAACCCCATCGCCTCGATGGGTATGTCCGGACGAGAGGTGAGGCCGGTTCAGCCCTCGTCGTCGGGGATCACCAGATCCCACCGGTCGAGACAGTCCTTGCAGCGATAGGCCACGATGTCGCCAGGGAGCCAGGTGCCATCTTCGCGGGGATGGGTGAGCAAGAAGGCTCGACCACCACAGTCGATGCAGGTGATCTCCTCATCGGGGGCAAACATGGTCCCAGTATGGTCGGGTCGATCACCGGTCCGCTTCCTCATCGGCCTGGGTGGGGTCATAATCTGGACTTATGCGTGTGGTTGCTGGGCATCTGAGAGGACGTCGGATCGATGCTCCACCGGGGAGCGATACCCGTCCCACCACCGATCGGGTACGCGAAGCGATCTTCAACGCCTTGGGCAGTTTGGGCATCCTGGAAGATGCTGTCGTTGCCGACCTCTTCGCTGGAAGTGGGGCACTGGGCATCGAAGCATTGTCGCGGGGTGCTGACCGTTGCACCTTCGTCGAGCGCGATCGGAGTGCACTCAAGGTCTTGGGTGGCAATCTGGCGGCCTTGGGACTTGATGATCGGTCGCGAGTGGTGGCGGGCGATGCCCTCTTGGCTGCCGGCACCGACGCCGACATCGTGATCGCCGATCCGCCCTACACCTTTGATGAATGGGATCGCCTCTTGAGCGCGGTGACGGCACCTTTCCTGGTGGCCGAGGCGGATCACGTGATCGAGCCGGTCGAGGGCTGGACAGTCACCAGATCCAAGCGGTACGGGCGCACCTGGGTGACCTTCCTTGAACGCGACATCCTCTGAATCCACCGTCGCGTCGTTTGGTGTAATCGGGTTTGAGCCGCGGTGCACTGCTGGATGAGCGTTCGGGCACTAGCGTGTGACCATCATGTCGACCGTCCTGATCCCCGGCAGCTTTGATCCGATCCATCTCGGCCACGTCGATGTGGTGGACCAAGCTGTTGAACTCTTCGGTGATGTGGTCGTGGGCGTCCTCGTCAACTTCGACAAGCCATCGGGAATCTTTACCCCCAGCGAGCGGGTGGCGTTGATTGAGGCCACCTTCGCTGGTCGCGATGAGGTGAGGGTTCAGGCATTTGGCGGTTTGACGATCGATGCTGCTCGTTCGGTTGGGGCGAAGATCATCGTCAAGGGGGTCCGCAACTCAGCCGATTTCGATATCGAGCAGCAGATGGCCCATATGAATCACTCGGTTGCCGGTGTGCGCACCATCTTTGTGCCGTGCCGGCCGAATACCGGGTTTGTTTCCAGCCGATTTATCCGCGAGATCGCCTCCCATGGGGGAGCGATCGACCATCTCGTCCCTGCGCCGGTTGCCGATGCCTTGGCGGCCCGCTTTACTCCGATTCCAGACTGAGGAGCTGACCGATGACGTACGACGACGACCGTTATGACGACTACGACGACTATGAGGAGTACGAGGAGTACGACGACATAGACGACGATTACGACGACCTGCCACCGGGCCAGGTCGGCAGCGCTGACGCGTGGATTCGTCGGGCGATCGACATCATTACCACGGCACCCAATATGCCCTTGTCATCGTCGCCACGCATCGATCGTCACGAGATCATCGAACTCTTGGACCGAGCGCTTGACAGCATGCCCGATGAGCTGCGCGAGGCTCGCTGGATGCTCAAAGAGCGTCAGAGCTTTATCGACAAGACCCGGCAAGAAGCCGATGAGATGCTCGAAGCGGCTCGGGTCCAGGCTGAGCGCATGGTCCAGCGCACCGAGGTGGTGCGTGCCGCTGAGCATCGGGCCCGCCAGGTCAAGCAAACCTCAGAAAACGACTCCCAACGGCTCAAGCTCGAAACCGAAGACTTCCTCGATCAGCGGTTGGCCAGTTTTGAGATCCTGCTCGACAAACTCAATCGCACCGTGGCTGCTGGACGGCAGAAGCTGGCGATCGGGAGTGCCGAGCGGTCGGTCGTCGGCGATCTCGACGATGATGATCCGACCAAGGGGTTCTTCGACCAGGACGACTGAGATGGAGCGAATCCACGAGCTCCGCCTCGCGGCGCGCGAACTCCTCAGCCAACCGGGCAGCGAACGTCGCGTTCAGGCGGAGATCTCACTTGAACGGTTGGATCTGGAGCTTCCCCATATCGTCGGCGACGTCGAGATCGACCTGATCGCCCGGTCAACCACCGACGCCATCGTGGTCTCTGGCGTGATCAGCGCTGGATGGGTCCTCAATTGTCGACGCTGCTTGGTGTCCCTTGAAGGGACCGATCGCTCACCATTTGACGAGGTGTATCAAGATGAACCTCGCGACGTCGATATCAATCCGATCGTGGGGGACATCATCGATCTTGCACCAGCGATCCGGGACCATATCGCCCTTGACATCTCCAACGATCGAGTGTGTCGATCCGACTGTGCCGGGATCTGTTCGGTGTGCGGTGTCGATCTCAACGAGACGAGTTGCGACTGTGATACCGCCGTTCGCGACGAGCGTTGGGCGGCTCTCGACGCTCTCAATCTCGACGACGAGACCTAAGAACTGGTGGCGATCAGCGGTGCAACCGGTGGTTGACGCCGCTAATCTGGACCGGCCTGTACGCGTGGAATGGCACGCGACATCGTTATCGATCTCAGTGTTGGAGTCCCACCGTGGCTGTTCCGAAGAAGAAAACGTCCAAGTCGAAGTCCCGCAGTCGGCGGGCCGCTGCGTGGAAGCTCGACGTTCCCGCCCGGAGCCTCTGCCCCCGGTGCGGCAATGCCAAGCTGCCCCACACCGTCTGCCCAACCTGTGGCACCTACCGGGGTCGCACGGTTCTCGACGTCGGCTGATCACACGTTCATGGTCGACATAGCACCGATCGCTGTCGATGCGATGGGGGGTGACAACGCCCCCGATGCGATCGTGGCTGGAGCCCTGGCCGCTGCTGACGAGGGGATCCCCGTTACCTTGGTCGGCCCATCCGATCTGGCCGATCGCGTCGATACCGGCGGCCTGGCTTGTATCGAGGCCAATGAGGTCATCGCAATGGACGATGACGGTGGCCGTTCGGTACGCCGCAAAAAGGATTCCACCCTGGTTCGTGCTGCCGAAGCGGTGCGCGACGGACGTGCCTCAGCGATGATCTCCGCCGGCAATACCGGTGCCACTATGGCTTCGGCACTCTTGCGCATGGGGCGCATAGCCGGTGTCAAGCGTCCAGCGATCGCCACCATCATCCCGGTGCCTGGCGCACAGCCGACCGTTCTCCTCGATTCGGGGGCCAACGCCGATTCATCGGCGATGTGGCTGGCCCAATTCGCTCAGATGGGCTCGGTGTTCGCTCGTTCTCGTCTTGGCCTTGACACTCCCCGAGTGGGGCTCTTGTCGATCGGCGAAGAGCCCGGCAAGGGTGATGCCCTCCGCAAGGAGGCCTATGACCTGCTCAGCGATGGCGATGGCATCAATTTCATCGGCAATATCGAAGGCCGTGACCTGATGACCGATGACGTTGATGTGGTGGTCACCGATGGGTTCACGGGCAATGTGGTCCTCAAGACGCTCGAAGGCAGCTTGCGCTCATTGCTGGGCGCCATCATCGCTGCCTTTGGCTCCGATCCGTCCTATGCGCCCCATGTCGACGCCCTGATGCCGTCACTGTTGCCCCTCTATACCACCCTCGATCCCGACAACACCGGTGGGGCGATCCTGCTGGGTGTTCAGGGGGTGTGTGTGATCTCTCATGGATCGTCGAGCGCCAAGGCGATCACCAACGGCATCCGGGTCGCCCGAGACATGGTCGTCGCCGATGTGGTCGGTGAGATCGCTCAGGCGATGACCTGACCGATCACAGATCGCGCAAGAAACGCACCAGATCGGTGGTGGTCACAATCCCGACGAGGGTCCCGACCAGATCGATCACCAAGACCGAGTGAAACTTCCCATCAGCGAGCCGATCGGCAGCATCGTGAACGGTGGCCGTGTCGGGAAGGGTGACCAGATCGGTGGTCATCGCATCGTCGATGGTGAACTGGTAGTCGAGCATTTGGGTCAACATCCGATCGCTTGACTCCTCGATGTCGTACACCAGCTTCAAGATGTCGGTCGAGGAAATGACACCTACTGGATGGTTACCTTCGACAACGGGAAGATGGTGGAATGATGAGCCCCGGAGCAGGTGGTAGACCTCAGAGAGGGGTTGTGACCGCTCTACCGACACCGGATTGGTGGTCATCACCTGGCCGATCGCCATAGATTTCACGACCCCAGTCTCGTCCATCTCTGGCGTCACCGCAAACATGACCGGGGGCGATCGTCGCTTGCCTCGACATCCACTACGCTGTTGGACGTGCCTGCTGAAACTCACCTTGGTAAGGACCCCGTCACCCGTGACGAGATCGTCGGTATCGTCCGTGAGTATCTCGCTGAGATCCTTGATATCGACCCCGACCAGATCGCTGAAGAGCATTCATTTAGTGATGATCTCGACGCCGATTCTTTATCATTGATTGAGCTTGCTGAAGCGCTTGAAGAAGAGTTTGCCGACCGAACTGCCGGATTTTCTATTGACGACGATGATCTCGAAGATTTGACCACTGTCGGCGATGCCGTCAGTTATGTCCACCAGCGTTTGGCCTGATGAGAGGAGTACTCAATTGAATCTGCAGGCCTTTCAGGATCGACTTGGCTATTCCTTTGACAATCCTGATTTGCTGACTGAGGCCATGCGTCATCGGTCATGGATCAACGAATCAGCTCCTGATTTGCCCAGCAACGAACGGCTGGAATTTCTTGGCGATGCCTTTCTTGGATGGGCAATCGCCGCCATCGCCTTTCATCGCTATACCGATATGCCCGAAGGGGTGCTCACCGATCTTCGCAAAGCGGTTGTCAATGCTGACGCCTTGGCTGAGATCGCTCGCGAGCTGAATCTTGGCGGGAATATCTTGTTAGGTCGCGGTGAAGCATCATCCGGCGGAAAAGACAAAGTCTCCATCTTGTCCGACACGATGGAAGCGGTGATCGGTGCAGTCCTTCTCGATGGAGGATGCACCGACGCCTTTGCCGTTGTTGAACGTCTCTTTGCCGATCGTCTGGCTCAGGCTCGTTCTCATCCCGAGCGGCTTGATTTCAAGTCAGCACTCCAAGAAGAGCTGTCTCATCGGGGTCGGTCAGCACCCGACTATGTCACTCACTGTGAGGGGCCCGATCACGATAAACGGTTTTATACCAAGGTCTTTGTGTCGCGTCAGTTGGCCGGGCAAGGTGAAGGACGCTCCAAGAAGGCAGCGGAGAAAGCCGCTGCTCAAGCGGCCTACGCATCACTTGTTGCCGATTGATGCCTGAGCTCCCCGAGGTCGAGACCATTCGACGGGGACTCGAAGGTCGCGCCGTCGGCCGCCAGATTGTGGACACCGAGGTGTGCCACCCTCGACCGGTTCGACGAACCTCAGCTCATCACTTGATTGAGGGCTCGGTCGGGGCCACGATCAGCGGCCTGAAACGACGCGGCAAGTATCTGATCATCGTCCTGGACAGCGGTCACGAGATCATGATCCATCTGCGAATGTCGGGTCAGATCATCGCCGCGGCGCGCCGCGAGAGTCGGCCTCGCCACACCCATGTCGCATTCATCCTCGACGATGGTCAAGAGCTCTGGTTCATCGATCCTCGGACCTTTGGCGAGGTGGTGGCGTTCGACCCTCTTCAATTGGAGACGACCATCCCCGAACTTGCTGGTCTTGGGCCCGAACCCGATCAGATCAGCCTGGCTGAGCTTCGCCGCATCCTCAGAACACGACGACGTCAGATCAAGGCGCTCTTGCTCGATCAAACGGTGATCGCTGGTCTTGGCAATATCTATGGCGACGAGATCCTCCATTGGGCTCGTGTGCGCCCCGATCGACGCTCCAATTCGCTGTCTCCGTTGAGCGAGCGCCGGCTCCATACGGCGATCGGTGCGGTGATCGCCAATGCCATCGCTGCCGGTGGATCGACCCTCGGCGACGGCCAATATGTCGACGTCTCGGGGGCATCAGGATCATTTCAACATGCTCACCGGGTGTATGGTCGCGCCGGGCAGCGTTGTCTGACCTGCGGTCGGGGATGGATTCGTCGCGTGGTGATCGCTCAACGGTCAAGCCATTTCTGTCCGGTGTGTCAGCGCTAATCCCGCTTCGGGGCCACGATGGGGCGTGCGGTGAAATAGTCGGAGAACCATCGATCGGGTTCCGAAACCAGTAGCGTTGCCGACGTCGTGTTCCTCAAGAGTTTGACCCTCAAAGGCTTCAAGTCGTTCGCTGATGCCACAACGATTCATCTCGAACCCGGGGTGACCGTCGTCGTCGGGCCGAACGGCTCGGGAAAGTCCAATGTCGTCGATGCTGTTGCCTGGGTGCTGGGGGCCCAAGCACCGCGGTCGATCCGCTCCCAAAAGATGGATGATGTCATCTTTGCTGGAACCGACAAGCGTTCGGCTCTCGGGCGGGCTGAGGTCAGCCTCACTCTCGACAATTCGTCCGGCTTGATCCCCGTCGAGTTCAACGAGGTCACGATCACCCGCACCCTGTTCCGCAGCGGTGACAGTGAGTACTCGATCAACCAGGTGCCGTGCCGTCTACTGGACATTCAAGAGCTCCTCTCCGACGCTGGGGTGGGTCGCCAACAACACGTGATCGTCAGCCAGGGCCAGATCGATGCGGTCTTGAACGCTCGACCCGAAGACCGGCGAGCGATCATCGAAGAAGCTGCTGGGGTGTTGAAGTTCCGCAAGCGCAAAGAAAAAGCGGAGCGTCGCTTGGCGGCCACCGAAGCCAACCTGATGCGACTCCAAGACCTGGTTCGTGAGGTGAGGCGTCAACTTCGGCCCCTCGAACGTCAGGCCAAGGCTGCCCAGCGCCATGGCGATCTGGTTGAAGAGCTCGCTGAGGTACGGACCTATGTGGCCGGCCGTCAGATCGCCTCCTATCGGCTCAAACTGGAAGCGATCGCCAACGATCGCCGAGCCGCGACCGAGGCAACCGACCAGATCACCTCCGAGTTGGCCACCCTCGATACCGAGGTGATGGCCCTCGAAGCCCAGCTCGCTGCCCGAGGCGAAAGCGATATCAGCGACCGATTGATGAAGGTCGAACGCATGAGGGAGCGTTCCCGAGGGTTGAGTGCCGTGCTCGGTGAGCGTCGCCGCTCGCTCGAACGCGACCTCGATCAGCTCATCGATGCCGGTCTGGTGGCCCGCCTCGAATCCGAAGGCGCGGCACTGCGGTCCGAACGTGAAGAGGTCGTCGCTGCCCAACGCGCTGCTGATACCGAGCGGGACGAGGTCAACGCTGCCGAAGAAGCGGTGCGCGCCGAACGTGAACTGGCACTATCGGTCATCGAGACCGACGACTCCGAGGTGTCGGCAGCGGCAGCAGCCGCTGAGGTGCGCGGCGAACTGAGGTCGGCTCGCAATGGAGCGGTACGTGCCGAAGCCGTGGTCGCTCAGGCCGATCATCGCATCGCTGCCCTCGATCATCGCATCGCGGCGATCGCCACCCGGATCGCTGACGCCCAAGCTGACCTCGCCGAGGCCGATCAGGAAGAAGCCGACCTGGTCGCCCGGGCCGATCTTGCCGTCGATGCCCATCGTCGAGCCAGTGAAGCTCGAGTGGCTGCCGCCGAAGCCCGCCAGCGCCAAGCCGAAGTGGCCTCCGGTTGGGCTGCTCGGGTAGAGGCGTTCCAGGCGGCCCTCGATGCTGCCCATTCGCGCGCCGGTGCTGAGCGTTTGAGCCAGATCGATGGGGTGTTGGGAACCCTTTTGGATCTGGTCGAGATCGATGATGGATGGCAGAACGCTGTTGAGGCGGCCTTAGGGGAGGCTCTCTCAGCGGTGGTGGTCGACGGTCCCGATTCGGCTCGTCGAGCCCTCGATGCCCTCATCGACAGCGATACCGAAGGGGCGGTCGTCGTCGCCGGTCACGGCACGGCCCGCAGTCGGCGTCAGCGCGTTGGTGAGCCGGTGATCAATCATGTCCGTTCCGGTCGACCGGGTCTATCTCGTCTCCTCGACGAATTGATCGGCGATGCCGTACGAGCCGACGGGATCGAAGAAGCGATCGAGTTTGCCCTCGCCCATCCCGATCTGGTGGTGGTCACTGCCCGCGGAGACCGTTTTGCAGCATCGGGCTGGAGGGTTGGTGCTGCTGCCGGTGGAGCGACCGCGGCGGCCTTGGCCGATGCCCGGCATCAGGCATCGTCGGCCATCGAGGCGTTGGATCAGGCCGACCATGACCTTTCGGCAGCGATCGAGGCCGAACACGGCGCCGCCAGCGCAGAAACCGAGGCGGTCGGGCGTCGCGATGCCAACCGTTCCCGCCGAGCTCAAGCAGCCGATACCGTCGAACGCGAGACAGCGCGGCACGCCGAGATCGAGTCCGAACTGGCAAGCCAGCGCCAAGCTCGAGCCGAAAGTGTCGAGGTCGCTCAAGCCCAGCGAGCGCGGGTTGCCGATCTCGAAGCGGTGCTTCCGGGCCTTGAAACAGCAGAACACGACGAAGCTGCCGCGGCCCGCAAGCGCAACGACGATCGCATCGATCTTGAAGCCCGTACCCGGCTGGTCGCGACCCGACGGCGAGAGCTCGATGTCACGATCGCCAGCCTGGTCGAACGTCGCCAATTCCTCGATCAGCAGATCGCCGACAACGAACAACGCCTCGCCGCGTCGGCCATCGCCCGAGCCAAAGCCGATGCTCAACGGGTGGAGATCGAGACCGCGGTGACCGCGCTGGTGAGGACCGAACGTCTGATTTCCGCCCATCGCCAGGTGATCGATGCCGAGCACGACGATCTGGTCGATCAGCGTCGTCGCCAGAGCGAAGAGGTGAGGGCCCTGTCGACCACGCTTGAACAGGCCCGGGCTTCCCGCGTCGCCGCCGAAAAGCGTTTGGACGAGTCCCGCCAGCGCCGCCATCGCGCCGATATCGACGAGGCTGAAGCTCGACTCCGGCTCGAAACGGCGATCGAAGCGCTCCGTCGGGATCTCGATATCGAACCGGAGACCGCCGAGGCAGCACCCCAGCCGGAGCTTCCCGAAGGGTCAACGCCAGCGGGACGGGTACGCGAACTAGAGCGAGAGCTCCGCTCGCTGGGTCCGATCAATCCACTTGCACTCGAAGAGTTCAACGAGCTGCAGCAGCGCCACGAGTTTCTTGATGCCCAGCTGGCCGATGTGCGCACCACGCGGCGTGACCTGTCTCGGGTGATCCGAAAGGTCGACCAGGAGATCCAAAACGTGTTCGCCGCGGCCTACGGTGATGTGAGTGCCAACTTTGGTCACCTCTTCACCATGTTGTTCCCTGGTGGTTCGGGAGCCCTCAAGCTCACCGATCCCGACGATCTGCTCAATACCGGCATCGAGGTTGAAGCCAAGCCGAGCGGGAAGAACATCAAGAAGCTCTCCCTCTTGTCGGGTGGCGAGCGCAGCCTGACTGCCCTGGCCTTCCTGTTCGCGGTCTTCCGTTCTCGGCCATCACCGTTCTATGTGATGGATGAGGTCGAAGCAGCCCTCGACGACATCAACCTGCGCCGATTCTTGGGCCTCATCGATGAGTTCCGCAAGGATGCCCAGCTCTTGATCGTGTCCCACCAGAAGCGAACCATGGAGGCCGGTGATTGTCTGGTTGGAGTCTCGATGAAGTCGGGCGGCAGCTCCAAGGTGGTCGTCGAACGCACCTGATCGAGGTCGGGTCATCTCGTTGTGACCGCTAGCGTCAGCGCGATGGAGTGGTATTGGGTTATCCCGGTCATCGTCGCTGTCGTCATCATGGCGGGAGTTGGCCTGTGGTGGCGGACGCGTGCTGGAGCGGTATCGGCTCCACCACGTCCGAGCGAGCTTGCGGTGCCGGACACGCCGGTGGTCGCTGCCGATGAGGACGAGGTTGTCGATGAGCCAGCACCTCCAGCTTCGCTGCGCGACCGGCTCGGTCGGGCTCGATCGGCGTTTAGCCAGGCGATCGGCAAGGTGTTGGGCCGCTCGGCGATCACCCCAGAGACCTGGGATGATCTCGAAGAGGCCCTATTGCGGGCCGATGTAGGTCTGGCGGTCAGCGATGAACTTCTCGATGGGCTCAAGGAGCGGGTGTCGGCTGGGGAACTCACCGAACCCGGTGAGCTGGTCGAGGCCCTGCGGGCCGATATGACCAGTCGCCTTGGCGGTACTGATCGGTCCTTGAATTACGACAAAACGCTCGACGGTCCAAATGTGTGGCTCTTTGTCGGGGTCAACGGGGTTGGTAAAACCACTTCGATCGGCAAGGTGGCTCGCCATCAACGCGATGCCGGTCATTCGGTGCTCTTGGCTGCGGGAGACACCTTCCGGGCTGCAGCAGCTGAGCAGCTCCACACCTGGGCTGAGCGGTCCGATACCGACTTTGTGCGGGGATCGGATGGGGCTGATCCGTCGTCGGTGATCTTCGATGGGGTGGAGCGGGCGGCAGCGCGCCAGATCGACCTCGTGCTCGCTGACACCGCTGGACGGCTTCACAACAAGACCAATCTGATGGAAGAGCTTCGCAAGGTCCGTCGAGTGGCTGAAAAGGGTGCTGGCACGGTGACTGAGACACTCTTGGTGATCGATGCCACCACCGGCCAGAACGGGATGGCTCAGGCTCGCCAGTTCCACGAGGTCACCGAGGTGACCGGGGTGATCCTCACCAAATTGGACGGTTCAGCCAAAGGAGGGATCGTGTTCGCGATCGAAACCGAGCTGGGCCTCCCGATCAAATTGGTGGGCATTGGCGAGTCGGTTGAAGACCTGATTCCGTTCGATCCCGACGAGTTTGTGGCTGCCTTGGTCGACCGCTGATCATTGCTGGCAACGGCGTCGAAAAAATCATGATCCGGTGGGAACCATCGCCGTGGTTGAAAGCGTCAGAGAGATATGAAGATTCGCATACTCATTCTCGCCAGCGCTGTCGTCCTGGGAGCATGCGGCTCAGCCGATACTCCGGGGTCCGATTCGCAAGAAGTCGGCGGTTCCCAATCGGACTCGATCCGTCTTGGCGGAAACGTGGCGTCGACGGGGTTGGTCACCGATGGAACAAGTCCTCATGTTGATCTTGAGGCCGCCAACGATCCGACCGCGATCATCTTTCCGTCGGTCATCACCGAGCTCAAGCTCCCGATGGACGTCGAGGAGTTCACGACCTTTGCGACCGAGCATGGATATGACGTGCGGATTACTCAGCTCGACGGCGAGGATCAGGTGGTCACCGCCGACTACTCACCTCAACGGATCAATGTGATCGTCGAAAACGATCAGGTCACCGAGCTCGATTCGATGGGATGATCGCTTCAGAGCGGTGATCTTGAACGTCCTTCACAGATCTGGGAACCAGCACGACGTTGGGGAGCGTCACAGAGGTATGAAGATTCACATCATCCTGGTGGCTGGACTGGTCGCCCTTGGTGCGTGCAGCTCGGCCGATGACACCTCGTCATCATCAACCGACGGTGCCGAACCCTTGGACGGTGTGGTCGCTGATCCGTCTGATCCCAGCACGGATGTGGTGGAGACCACCCTGCCTCCAGCGATCGCCGCCATCGAGTTGCCGATTGGTCTCGATGAGTTCACCGCTCAAGCTGAGGCGTTGGGCTATGAAGTCCGCGTTGCCTCCGAAGACGGTGAGCTGCTCTCGCTGACCGAAGACTTTTCGCTCGAACGGGTCAATGTGGCCGTTCAAGATGGTCAGGTGGTTGAGATCAGCTTTGTGGGCTGAACCAACCGCCGGGGACCTGAACCGGTCCGGGTAGCCTCGGAAGGACCATGTTCGACAATTTGTCCGACCGACTCGACGGCATCGTCAAACGTTTGCGCGGCAAGGGCCGCCTCACCGAGCGCGATGTCGACGAGGTGATGAAAGAGATTCGCGCTGCCCTCCTTGATGCCGACGTCAATGTTCGGGTCGTCCGGTCGGTCACCAACCGGATTCGTGAGCACGCCATCGGAGCCACCCGGTCTCAAGCCCTCGATCCTGGCCAACAGGTGGTCAAGGCGGTTCACGATGAACTGATCCGCATCCTGGGCGGAGAAACCCTGTCGATCACCTATGCCGCCAAGCCACCGACGGTGATCTTGATGGCCGGTCTCCAAGGGTCGGGTAAGACCACCGCATCGGGCAAGCTGGCTCGTTGGTTTACCTCCCAGGGGCGCAATCCACTCTTGGTCGGGGCCGACCTTCAGCGTCCAGCAGCGGTTGAACAGCTCCGCACCCTGGCTGAACAGGTCAAGGTGCCGGTCTACTCCGATCCCGAGGATCCAGTCTTGACCGCCTTCCAAGGGGTTGAAGAAGCCAAGCGGCTGGGCCGGGATGTGGTCATCATCGACACCGCTGGCCGGTTGGCGATCGATGCCGAAATGATGGATCAGGTTCGCTTGATCTCCGGCGCTGTCTCGCCCGACTACACCTTCTTGGTGGTCGACGCGATGACCGGTCAAGATGCGGTCCAAACCGCGGAAGCCTTCCACCACACCCTCGAACTCGACGGGGTCATCCTGTCCAAGCTCGATGGTGATGCCCGCGGCGGTGCCGCGCTCTCGGTCAAGGAGGTGATCGGCCGTCCGATCGCCTTTGCTTCCACCGGTGAACGTCTCGACGACCTCGAACTCTTCCATCCCGATCGGATGGCGGGCCGCATCTTGGGGATGGGCGATGTCCTGACCCTGATTGAGCAGGCCGAGAAAGCCTTCGAAGCCGACAAGGCCGAAAAGGCTGCTGAGCGGCTGATGGAGGGCCAGTTCACCCTCGACGATTTCCTCGAACAGATGCAGGCGATCAAGAAGATGGGGCCGTTGTCCGGGATTATGGGGATGATGCCGGGGATGCCCAAGGAGCTCAAGAACGCCCAGATCGATGACGACATGTTGGTTCCGATCGAGGCGATCATTCATTCGATGACTCCACAAGAACGAGCTCGACCCCAGATCATCAAT
>PDSL01000029.1 GCA_002748455.1 Ilumatobacter coccineus | reverse complement strand
GGGAGGGGCAGGTCCAGACCGAATGTGGCGGTAACGTCAAGCGCCGTGAACCAGGTCAAGAACCGCCTTAAATCACTGGGTTTGATCGACCGAGCCTTCGGCGCTGCCAGCGACGACGAATTGATCGCTGCCCGCGACCAGCTCGTCGATGACCATCTGGATGCCTTCGAAGAGATCGTCGGACCCGATGCCACCGCCGAGACCATCCGCTCAGCGATCGCTAAGGGCCGCCTCGACGGCACGATGGAGAGCATTGCCCTCATCTTGAGCGATGCCTGCTTGGCCGACATCATCGATGAGCTTGGCGACCACGCTGATCATCCCTCCAGCGACCAGCTGCGTGAGGTCTTGCCGGCCATCATCGAGCGCCACGGCAAGGGGATCACCCAGCTCATGTTGGCCACCACGGTGGCTGGCGACGCGCCGGCAGCGGCGATCATTCGCGACTTGCTCAAAAACGATGACCTGGTCAAGTTGCCCCCTTCCGAACCGCGCCCGATCACCCCGATCCTCGATCGCAAGACCGGCTCCGATGAAGAACGGGCCGCTCTCAAGGCCAAGCGCAAGGAACAGCGCAAGCGTAAGCAGCGTGAAGCCCAAGCTCGCCGCGAGCAGCAAGCTCGGGCCAAGCACCGCTAGGGATCAGGACGCGGCGACCACCGATCGTTCGTGGTCGATCAACCAGGCCTTGATCTCGACCCCACTGGCATAGCCGGTGAGGTGACCATCTGATCCCACCACTCGATGGCAGGGGACAATGATCGGGATCGGATTCGCCCCATTGGCCGTGCCGACCGCTCGCGATGCCTGGGGATTGCCCAGCCGGGTGGCTTGTTCGCCATAGGTGATCGTCTCGCCATACGCAATCGTGGTCAAGACCTGCCACGCTGAGCGTTGAAACTCGGTGCCCTCCATGGCGAGGGGGAGATCAAATTCGCGTCGTTGACCGGCGAAGTACTCGTCGAGCTGGGTGATCGCCCGATCGAGCACTGAACATGCTCCAGGTTCAGCCTCGGCGCCATCATCGGAGTCCTCGTGGTCACCGAGATGGACCGCGACGACAGCACCATCGCTGGTCACCACCTCGATCGGTCCGATGGGGCTGGTCATGACGCGGCGATACATCACCGGCACGGTACCACGATCCGCTCAGCCGTTCGCGACCTAGGTCGAGGCTCGATCTCGCAAGATCTGGCTGACCATCTTGCCATCCGCCTGACCGCGGCTGGCCTTCATGATGTGGCCCACCAGGGCTCCCATCGCCTTGTTCTCGCCAGCACAGAACTTGGTCCATGCCTCGGGCTGGGCCGCGATCGCATCATCGACCAGGGCATCGAGCTCAGAGGTATCCATCGCCTCAAAGCCGCGCTCAGCAGCGAGTGCCGCCACATCTCCCCCGCCGCGCTCGATCAGGTCCGACAGGAGGGTCTTGGCCTGGGTTGCCGTCACCGCACCGGTGGTCTCCAACCGGGTCAACGCTGCCAGGTCACCAGCCGGTACCGCGGGGTCGGAGCCCTGCTCAGCGAAGGCTTCCTTGACATAGACCACAGCGCGACCAAGGTCGCCACCGGCCTCGGCCACCGCCAGCACATAGAGATCTTGGCCGCGGTCGACGATGACCGCCACCGCATCAGATCCAGCGTCGAGTCCGGTCGCGTCGGCCAGGCGAGCCCGACGTTGAGCCGGCAAGAGCGGCAAGCTAGCCCGGATCTCATCCACCCACGCGGGGTCGGGAACGACCGGCACCAGATCGGGCTCGAGGAAGTAGCGATAGTCGTCGGCATCTTCCTTGTCCCGCAAGGTGTGGGTCTTGCCATCGCTCTCATCCCAGTGGCGGGTCTGCTGACGAACCGTCTCACCGGATTCGATCATGATGACCTGTCGCTTGGCTTCGTAGTCGATCGCTCGACCGACCGAGCGCACCGAGTTGACATTCTTGATCTCGCAGCGGGTCCCGAACTCGGCACCTGGGCGACGGACCGACACATTGACATCAACCCGCATCGAGCCCTCTTCCATCTTGGCATCCGATGCCCCGATGGCGACCAGGATGGCCCTCAGCTCCGACACATAGTCCCGGGCTTGTTCTGGGGATCGGATGTCGGGACGAGACACGATTTCGACCAGGGGCACACCGGCCCGGTTCAGGTCGATCAAGGAGTGGTCAGCCCCATGAACCCGACCGCTGGTGCCAGCATGGACCGACTTGCCAGCATCTTCTTCCATATGGGCTCGTTCGATGCCCACCCGGGTGCCATCGGCCAGGTCGAGCCAGCCGTCAACATTGAGGGGATCCTCGTATTGGCTGATCTGGTACGCCTTGGGCATGTCGGGATAGAAGTAATTCTTGCGGGCGAAGGTGCAGGGCTGGACGGTGCAATTGAGGGCCAGACCAACCCGCATCGCCTGCTCGACCGCTCGGCGGTTCAAGACCGGCAATGCCCCAGGCAGGCCGAGGGTGACTGGATCGATATTGGTGTTGGGTTCATCGCCGAACCGATTGGGTGAACCGGAGAACAATTTGGTGGCGGTCGCCAGCTCGACATGGACTTCGAGCCCAACCACCATTTCGTAGCCGTGATAGGTCCAGGTCATGATCCGACCTCCTCGCTGGGGGCGCAGGCTTCCAACGCGGCAGCGGTTTGGAACATGACCTCTTCGCCCATCGCTGGGGCCAACACCTGGACCCCGACCGGGAGACCATCAAGAGGGCATAGGTACCGAGCAGGACCCGGCGCTTGACCTCATCGCCAAACCCGGCGGTGCGGGTCTTGCGCATCATGTCTTCAACATCGGCTCCCTCGACGCGTAGCCCATAGCGCACCCCGTCGTAGCGGGCCAGGTTGGACGAGGCTTCAGCCGGAGCGATCAGGTAGTAGGCGGTGAGCCCATAGGTGAAGGCCGGCACTTCGACATCGACGATGGTGGCCCCGGCGGCAGCCAAACGCTCGAAGGCTTGATCAACCCGGGCGACCACATCGGGATCGGCCCCCGAGGGCAGGTCGGTGATCCGGCCGACCCGAAGGCCGTCCACACCCCGATCGAGGACCGCGGTCAGGTTGGGCAGCGGCTCAGGGATTGAGGTGGAATCACCAGGATCGTGTCCGCCGACTGCACCGAGCGCCAACGCTGCATCAGCAACGGTGTGGGTGAAGGGGCCGATCTGGTCGAGGCTGGACGCGAAGGCGATCAAGCCTCGACGGCTGACCCGTCCATAGGTCGGCTTGACCCCGACCACCCCACACAGAGCCGCTGGTTGACGGATCGACCCACCGGTATCGGACCCGAACGAGAGGGCCGCGAAGTCGGCAGCGACAGCGGCAGCCGAGCCGCCTGAAGAGCCGCCGGGCACCCGGCTGGTATCGAGGGGATTGCGAGTCGGACCGAAGGCCGAGTTCTCGGTGGATGATCCCATGGCGAACTCGTCGAGATTGGTCTTGCCGACCACCACCGCGCCAGCCTCGCGAAGCTTGGTGACGACGGTGGCGTCATAGGGCGGCACCCAGCCGTCGAGGATGCGCGATGAACAGGTCGTCGGCACGCCCCGAGTACACATATTGTCCTTGAGCGCCACCGGAACCCCGGCGAGGGGACCCGGATCGTGGCCAGCGGCGATCGCTGCATCGATCTCAGCAGCTCGTTGCCGGGCCGACTCGGCGGTCACCAGGTTGAAGGCGTGGATCTCGTCCTCGCGCGACTCGATCGTGGCCAGATAGTGGTCGATGACCTCAACCGCTGACAGGTCACCAGATGCCACTGCAGCAGCGATATCGGTAGCGGTACGGGGGATGCTCATGAGCCCCCTCCCAGGATTGGGGGCACCCAGAAGCGCGCCTCATCATGTTGTGGTGCCGAGGCCATCACCTCATCGCGGTTCAAGGTGGGCAACACCTCATCATCGCGGAACACATTGACCAGCCGATAGGGCTGGGGCATCGGTTCGACAGCGTCGAGGTCGAGGGCATCGATATCGGCGAAGTGGTCGAGCATAGACCCGAGCTGGTCGGTGGCTCGGTCCAACTCCTCGTCGGTCAGGTCGAGCCGGGCAAGCCGGGCGACCTTGGCGACATCGCGGGAAGTCAATCGGTCGGACACCTCGCCGAGACTAGCGGGGCCTCAGGTCTCGGGGGTCGACGCGTCCGGTTTGTCAACCGGGTTCTGCTCGGCGGGATCGGAAGCATCATCGCTTTCGACCATCTTCTGATCATCGGGACGAGCCGACATTTCGATGAGATCATCACCCTCGGGCTCATCTCCGGACTCGATCTCATCGTGCATCTCCGGCCAACGACGACCGCGGGTGGCAATCAGATAGAGCAAGCCGGCAGCGATCGCTACCAGAGACACCCACTGATTGACCCTCATCGGCCCGATCATGGTGGCCGAATCGATCCTCAAGCTTTCAACCCAGAACCGGCCGACCCCATAGCCGAGCACATACATCCCCATCAGACGGCCCGGAGCGGGACGATAGCGCCGATGGATTGTCCACAAGAGGGCTGCCAACCCCAGATTCCACAGCCCCTCATACAAAAAGGTCGGGTGGAACAGGGTGCCCGACTCATAACCGGCGGGCAGATGGGCATCGTCGATCTTGAGCCCCCACGGCAGCGTGGTCGGACGCCCGAACAGTTCCTGGTTGAACCAATTGCCGAGCCGCCCGATCGCCTGGGCCACCGGAATCGCCACCGCAGCAGCCGACAGTGTCGGACCGACAGCAACCCCACGCCGACGCGCCTGCCACACGCCCACCAGCGCACCAGCTAACAATCCACCGGGAATGCCAAGGCCTCCCTCCCAGATCTTGGGGATGGCCGACAGGTTGTCGGAGAAGCGATACCAGTCGGTGATCACGTGATAGAGCCGAGCCCCGACCACCCCAGCAGCCGCTCCCCACATCCCGATCGAGACCGCATCATCAAGGGTGCCGATCTTCTCTTGTTCGAGGATGTGGCCGACGATCCTGATCGCCACCACGATCCCCACGGCGATCGCCAATCCATACATCCTCAGCTCCAAGGGCCCGATCGAGAGACCTGAAGATGGCGGACTGGGCAGGTAGGCAAGAAACATCGCCCCCGTTCTATCAGCACGATGACGCGCCCAAGAGTTCAACCAAAAGATTGCTCCGACTTCGCTTCTCCGGTCGATGTGGCTGAAACTGTCGGTATGACCAGTGCCGGTGACCCAACAGATCGTCACCTCACCGATCATGGGCGCGAACGCAAACAGCAGATCCTCGACGCGTCGATGGAGCTCTTCAAAGAGCGCGGCTACCGAGCGACCCGGATCCAAGACATCTGCGAACGCGCCGGCGTAGCCAAAGGCCTGTTCTACTGGTACTTCCCCACCAAGCTCGACCTCTTCACCGATCTCCTGCAAACCGTGCGCCACCGATTACGCCAAGCCCAAACCGCGGCGATGGCCGACTGCACCAACCCGGTTGAACAGATCCGGGTGTGCGCCGTGGCGACCGTTCGCTTCATGGCCAAACATGCCGCCTACTTCGATGTGGTCGATGATGAACGTGCCGAACCGACGATCGCCAAGGTGCTCGAGGAAGGCCATCAGAGCTATCGGGATGACCTTGTCCGCTTGATCACCGAGGCCCAAGCGAGCGGCATCCTTCCCGCCGGCAACACCGAACTCCTCGCCATCGGGGTTCATGGCGCGGTCATCTCGTTCAGCAAGGCGTACCGCAAACACCAAATCGAAGGCAACCACGATGAGATCGCCGAATTTGCTGGACGATGGGTGATCGATGGACTCTACGGCGGCACCGCAACCCCCTAAGTCCCACTCCCCCGGCGAGCCCTATCCTGAACGGTGATGGTGCGTCGCCACGGTGGTCGAAGAATTGAGCGTTCAGCCCTGACCGCTCTCGTTCCGGTCGCCATCTTGATCCCGTTTTGGCTGATCGCCCTGGCAGCGATCTGGCTGATTGTGAGGTTGTTTGCCGATCTGGCCTACTGGACGATTCCGATCGGATGGCTGGCGATCGGGGTGATCTTGTTTATCCCCACCATCCAGGTCAACGTCCTCAGTCTGCTCCTGGGAGCTCGCCGACTTCATACCTCCGAATATGATGCGATCATCCCGTCGTGGACAACCCTGATCCGCACCACCGGGTTTGCTCCAGATCGTTTTGAGATCAGGATCATCGACAGTGATGAACTCAACGCCTTTGCCTGCGGTGGCCGCCTCGTCGTGGTCACCACCTTTGCCCTTCACCGCCTGACACGCCACCAGCTCTCGGGGGTCTTGGCCCACGAGCTGAGCCACCATCTCGGATTCCACACCGTCGCCCTGACCTTGAGCCATTGGCTCTCGATCCCGAT
>PDSL01000074.1 GCA_002748455.1 Ilumatobacter coccineus | reverse complement strand
GCCCGTGCTGACAGCGATGACTGCATCGGCAGCCTCATAGGCGGTTTTTTCGGCCCATGATGAGAGCCGATAGCCGCCTCCGAGCTGTTCGGCTTTCCAGGGGCGATGAGGTTCGAGGGAATGCGAGGTCACCACATGGGGGATGTCGTGAAGAAGCTTCGACCAATGGCCTCCCATATTGGCGTACCACGTGTGGGAATGGACCAGGTCACATTCGCTGGTGAGGTTGGCCATGGTGAGGTCGGCAGCCAGGGTGCGCAGGGCCGGATTGGCACCATCGAGCAGGGGATCGTGTTCGGAGTGGACGATGGCGCCGTCACGGGGTTCGCCCATGGCGTGGACCTCAACATCGACGTGGCGACGAAGCTCGCGAACCAAGAAGTCGACATGAACCCCAGCGCCGCCATAGACGAAGGGGGGATACTCACGGGTCAGGATGCCGATACGCATAGACCCGACTGTACTGGTGAGCGGTGATCCACCTCGTGGTCGGAAGAGGTCAACTACTCGTAGCGGGTGCGCTCCCGGACTGATGAAAACACCGTGTCGAGGGCGGCAAACACCGGTTGGGCATCGATCACCGACTGCTGACTACCGAAGAGGAGGATCTTGCCATTGATGAAGGCTTCTTGGGCATTCATTCGGCCGGTGGCCACCGCGACCGCTGTCGACCAGTCTTGTTCCAGGCGAACATCTTCGGGATCGGCGGGCCCAGCTCCAAACCGGGTGCCGTCCGGGGTGATCTGGAGGTGATAGGTGACATCACCTTCCGGGCCGTCGGTGACGACTTGGGTGATCCCGATCGTGTAGGTCGTGCTCAGCTCGGCCAAGGTGTCGCTCGCTGCGACCTCGGCCGAGAGGGCTTGAATCCACTCAAGACTCAGATATCTCACGGTGGCGGTCATCACGACTCCTGTCCTGGTAGCGCGGGCTCGTTCTAGGGTAAGGCTGATGGAGATCGCTGATGGTACTCCACTCGGGCCCGTTGATGAATGGGTGTTTGCTGCCTGGTCGCCCGACGGTTGTCGCGGCGTGGTGTCGGGCCATCGCTTGATCGGTGCTCGGGCCTGGTATTGGTCGCTCGTGGTCCAGGTCGGGTATCCCGTGCTCCACCTCACCGAGTGGGACGTGATCACCCGACCTGATCCCTTTGTGGTCAAGGCTCCCGAGATGTGGGCCGAACATGAGTGTGTGGCTGAGTGGGAACAGTGGTCGATCGGCAATGAAGCGTTCTTCGTCGCTCTCGACGATCCGGTGGACGCGATCGGGCGGGGCTATGGCACGCCGACGCCCACCGCCTGTGACCTGGAGTGGTATGCCGCCTCGGCGCCGATGGCGATCGAGCATGGGTGGGAGCAGGCTGGCGTGGTTCATGGACGAATCGAGATTGCCGGTCGTCGCGATCTGGAGTGGGCTGAAGCTCCAGCATGGCGGTGGCGCCGGGCCGGATCAGGAGATCTCGGTCCCATCGGGCTTCCACCAGCCACCGGGCCGGATGGGCTCAGGGCACCGGTGGTCTTCCCAACTGGGGTGATCGCCGACCGGCGACCTTCGACCTATCCCCGCGTTGAGGTTGCCCTGGGCATGGTGGTTGAGGATCGTTCATCGGGCTTTGTTGGCGACATCGTGAAATGGAATGCCGCAGCGGTGACCTTGCGGGATCGTCGTCAGCATCAGCGGCACTTCACCTGGAAACCGGGCGGATTCCTCTACGAAGGCCAGCCGGTGACCCTGGTGCAACCCCGTCCTCAGCCATCCAACTCACCACGATTCACCGCGTCGGGGGCGATTGCGGGGCCATCGCGCCGATCGATCGTGGCTCGAGCCAGTCGGATCTGGGTTGAGGGTCGTCACGATGCTGAACTGGTCGAGCACGTGTGGGGTGATGAACTGCGTGAACTGGGGATCGTGGTCGAGCCGATGCACGGCGCTGATGATCTCGCTGCGGCGGTGCGAGGATTCCGTCCTGGTCCGCAACGTCGCCTGGGTGTGGTCCTCGATCATCTGGTCGAAGGTTCCAAAGAATGGCATCTGGCCAGTGAGATCACCGATCCCTTCGTGATGGTGACCGGTCATCCCTATGTGGATGTGTGGGCAGCGATTCGGCCTCGCACGATCGGGATCAAGGCCTGGCCGACAGTGGCCACGGGGCGGCCATGGAAAGAAGGGGTCTGTGAAGCGCTCGGCCAACCGTTCGACGGGTTTTGGCCTCGGGTGCGCAATCGGGTTCAGTCCTATGTTGACCTGGAACCGGAATTGGTCGGGGCGATTGAACGTTTGATCGATTTTGTGAGTGACTAGATCTCCGCCAGTTTTTGACCCTTTTGAGGAAATACGCGACCGAGATGGTCGGTAGATCGGGTCGAGTCTGAGGTCGCAAAGTTGCGCGTTTGGGTGACCGTGGTCATACTATGTCGTTCGTCACATCTTTCGATAAGGAGATATCCACGATGCATTCCACCCGACTTATGGCCCTTGTTGGTGCTGTTATTGGCATCATCGGCTTGTTCATGAAAGCCCTCACCAGCCCGGGCGCCGACGCCTTACCAGCGGTATCAGAAGCGGTGAAAGCCCAAGATCCCAATGCTGCGGTTCCTGAATCACTCCCCACGATCTGGAGTGGGCTTGATACCTGGGCCAAGGTGGTCTTAGTGCTCATGATTATCGCCGTCGTCGCGTTGGCCGTGACGGGTATCCGGTCGGCCCTGATGGGCAAGGCCCAGTCCTCAGTCGTTGCGGCCATCGGTGTGGTGCTCTTCGTCTATGCCATCGTGAAGTGGATGGAAGCTTCCGATAAGGCCTCCGACCTGGCTGGCGTGTTCGCCCAGATGAATGAGGCTGGTGCGGTCCCCGAGGCCTACAGCGTCTCACCCGGCGTGATCGGATTTGCTCTCCTCTGGATCGGTACTGCGCTCGTTGCTGTTGGTGGTGGCCTCGGCCTGCGCTCCAAGTCCAGCTAGTGTCGGTTTCGTTCATCAGGACTTGATGAACCCACGACAGAATTGACTGAGCCCCGGGCCGTGTGGCCCGGGGCTCAGCGCGTTCTGGGGTGCGAAGGTTGGTCTAGACGAAGGCCGCCGCAAACACCAAGGACACGATGGTCATGACCTTCAACAAGATATTCATCGCTGGGCCGGAGGTGTCCTTGAAGGGATCACCGACCGTGTCGCCGACGACAGCAGCCTTGTGGGGATCCGACCCCTTGCCGCCATGGTGGCCCGCTTCGATGTACTTCTTGGCATTGTCCCAGGCACCACCGGCATTGGCCATATAGATCGCCAGGGCGAATCCGGTCACCAGGGCACCAGCGAGGAGGCCGCCGAGGGCGTTGACGCTGATAAAGCCGATCACCAAGGGGACCACGATGGCCAGGGCCCCAGGAACGATCATCTCTTTGAGCGAAGCTTCGGTGGAGATCGCCACACAGGAAGCCGAATCGGGGGCCACGCCGGGCTTGCCCTCGCGCAGGCCCGGGATTTCACGGAACTGGCGACGGACCTCTTCGATCATCTTCTGAGCTGCTCGACCGACAGCGTCGATCGTGAGAGCAGCAAAGAGGAAGGGGAGAGCAGCGCCGATGAAGAGTCCAGCGAAGACATCGGCCTGGCCGACGCTCAGGCTGAGCTCGCCGCCAGCAGCGTTGATGGCGAACTCGAAGCTCTTGAACAAGGCCAGTGCGGTGAGCGCGGCCGAACCGACAGCGAAGCCCTTGGCGACCGCAGCGGTGGTGTTGCCGAGCGAGTCGAGGGCATCGGTGACCTCGCGAACCGAGGGATCGAGTTCGGCCATTTCGGCAATACCGCCGGCATTGTCGGCAATCGGGCCATAGGCATCGACCGAGACCACCACACCGGTGGTGGCCAACATTCCGATGGCAGCCACAGCGATGCCATAGAGGCCGCCCAGTCCTTCGCCGAGGGTTTGCTGGCCGCCCCAATAGGCGACCCCGATCCCGATCAGGATCAAGGCGACCGATGCGGCCACCGAGATCATGCCGGTGGAGACTCCACCAAGGACGGTGGTGGCCGGTCCGGTTTCGGACTGGCGGGCGATCTTCTTGACCGGGCCATAGTGATCAGAGGTGAAATACTCGGCGGTCTTGCCAAGCGCCCAGCCCACGATGAGTCCGCCGATGACCGCCAGACCGAGACCCCACGGCTTGTCGGCATCGCCAAACATCCAGTAGGACACACCCACCGTGCCGATCACCGTCAGCCCCATGGCCACATTGGTGCCCATATGGAGGGCTCGGGCCAAGCTGTGGGACTCGGTGGAGTTGCCACCCTTGACAAAGAAGGAGCCGATCACCGAAGCGATCATGCCGACGAACGCGATCGCCATCGGGAACATCAAGAGCTCGACGACGCCAGTCTCTCCGGCCTGGCTCGCCGTCACCGCGGAGGCGAACGCCACCAGGGAGATCGGGGCGATGATCGAGCCGGTATACGACTCGAAGAGGTCGGCACCCATGCCAGCCACGTCGCCCACATTGTCGCCCACATTGTCGGCGATGGTGGCTGGGTTGCGGGGATCATCTTCGGGGATCCCGGCTTCGACCTTGCCGACCAGGTCGGCGCCGACATCGGCAGCCTTGGTATAGATACCGCCGCCAACACGGCTGAAGAGGGCGATCGACGACGCTCCCAACCCAAAGGCGGTCACGATATTGAAGGCATCATCAACCTGGAGCCAGGTGACAAAGATCAGATAGGTCAGCGATAAGCCGATCAAGGACAGTCCAGCGACCGAGAACCCCATCACCGCACCGCCGCGGAAGGCGATCGGGAGCGCCTTAGCAGGGCCTTCTTGGGCCGCTTCGGTCGTGCGAGCGTTGGCCATCGTGGCCACGGTCATGCCGACATAGCCAGCTCCAGCCGACAAGACGGCGCCGAGAATATAGGTGATGGCAGCCAGGGGGGCGATCACCACCGCAAGCAGGATGGCCATCACCACCACAAACACCGATACCCAGGTGTACTCCTTCTTGAGAAAGGCACGGGCGCCCTTCTGGATTTCGGTCATCAAGAAGACCATGCGGTCGTTGCCGGCTGGCGCGGCCTCGACGATCTTGTAGTAGTAGCCGGCCAGTCCTAAGCCGATAATGGCTGAGAGTGCGGCGAGATAGGGGACTGCGTCCACAGCGGTGATGCCTCCTGAGACAATCGATCTTCGTCACCCCAAAGGTGGGGTGGCTACATCATGGTCGTAGTTG
>PDSL01000041.1 GCA_002748455.1 Ilumatobacter coccineus | reverse complement strand
GAAGAAAGGTGAGGGTGTGTTCGTTGGTGAATACGTCCGCAGCGTTGATGGCGCTGGTCGTCTCGCCCTGCCTGCTGGATTGCGTGCCGGTTTTGATGGTCGCTGCTATATGACCTGCCATCCCGATGGGAATATCACCCTGTCCACGGTTGAGAGCTTTGAAGCAGCTGCCAATCGCTTGATGGAAGAGATCCGCTCCGGAGAAAAGGCTGAATCGGCCTTGCGAGCGTTCGGTGCCAACACCCAGTTCCTGTCGATCGATAAGCAGGGTCGAATCAATTTTGATGATGACACCCTGCGCCACGCTGGATTGACCGATGAAGCGGTGATCGTTGGCGTGGTGACCACTGTCGAAATCTGGCGTCCATCGCGTTACCGGATCGTCAGCAGCGAACACGATCAGATCAAGCCGCCCCGTCAGTGGGATGACGAGGATGACTCATGATGGCGTTCATCCACGATCCGGTGATGGTCGACGAGATCGTTGAAGTGTTCGAGACCGTTCCCTCAGGTGTGGTCCTCGATGCCACCCTCGGAGGGGGAGGCCACAGCGAAGCGTTGTTGAGGTCGCGGCCCGATCTCTCGATCCTCGGTCTGGACCGCGATGGGACTGCCCTCAATGCGGCAACCAAACGGTTGGCCGACTTCGGCGATCGACTGATGACTCACAAATGCCGCTTCGACGACCTCGATGAAGCACTCGACGCTCACTCGATCGATCGCTTAAGCGGAGCGTTCTTCGACCTTGGGGTCTCGTCGCCCCAGCTTGACCGCGCTGAACGAGGGTTCTCGTATCGCCTCGAAGGTCCAGTCGATATGAGGATGGATACCGAGGCCCCTCGGTCGGCTGCCGATCTGGTCAACACGATGAGCCCGGCAGAGCTGGCTCGAGTCTTGCGCACCTACGGCGATGAACGGTATGCCGCCCGCATCGCCACTGCCATCGTCGACGCGCGTCCGATCACCACGACCACCCAGCTTGCCGAGGTGGTCACCTCGGCGATTCCAGCTCCAGCTCGCCGCTCGGGCCGACATCCCGCTGCCCGCACCTTTCAAGCCCTACGGATCGAAACCAACGGCGAACTCGATGCCTTGCCGGTGGCCTTAGATGCGGCCATCGCCGCTCTGGTGCCTGGCGGACGAGTGGCGGTCTTGTCCTATCACTCCGGCGAGGATCGGATCGCCAAAGACCGGATCCGTCACGCCACCACCGGCGGGTGCGAATGCCCTCCCGAACTGCCCTGCGGATGTGGTGCGGTCGCCACCCTGCGCCGAGTGCGGTTCCCCAAACGGGCTACTCCGGCCGAGGTGGACCGCAACCGTCGGGCATCCTCAGCACGACTGCGGGTTGCTGAAAAACGTGGAGAGGTGAACTGATGGCTCTCGCGCTTCGGCTTCCGGGTTCGAGCTCAACCTCGCGCCGTCCCCACCTGACCACCACATCAGTTCCAACCTCACGCCGGATGGCATGGATCGCTGGCGGCATCGTCTTGATCGTCGCTGTCTTGATGGCGATGACCGTCTATGTTCACATCCAGATCGCCGAGCGCCAGGTCCAGATCAATGCCCTGGAACAGGAGATTCGTCAGGCCCAGACCGACTTTGACGCGCTGCGGGCCGAGCGAGCGATCGTCCGGTCTCCCGAACACATCTATGGACAAGCCCTTGAACTGGGCATGGTGCATGGCCAGATCAGCGACCACGTCGCTGCTGATCCTGCCACGGTGGCGATCGTGGTTGCCCAAACCGGCCTCTTTGGCGTCGATTCCAGCGGTGGGATCGTGCTGACCGATGCCGATCCTCTCGAACAGTTCCGTCAGGTCAAGATGATCCGACAGGAGACGCCATGAGCCGTCGTCGGCCGGATCCGTCACGATCCCAAGATCGTCGATCGGGCTGGACGCCACCACAACGAGGACTCTTCGACGATGACACCGGATCGGGCCGTAGGGCTCGATCAACACGGAAGACAACCCGCCAGCCATCTCGTTCTCGGCAAGGGTCGCGTCGAGCATCGACCACCCAACCGGCGCGCTCCCGCCGGGCCAAGGCATCACCCAAGAAACACGCCCGGCGGTCTCATCGCCCGGTACCGCCACGGCCTAAGCGTCGTCGGCAGCGCGAAAAGATCACCGAGCGGGCTGCTCGCAAGGTGGTCACTGTCGCCTCCACCTCATCTCCACGCTCCGGTCGTAAGCCCTTCATGAGTTCACCTCGGGCTCGTCTGCGCTTGATGGCCACACTGATCGTGCTGGGGTTTGTCGTGATCATGGGCTATGTCGTCAAGTACCAGGTGGTCGATGACGGCAACCTTCGTGCTGCTGCGGCCAGTCAGTGGACCAGGTCTCGAGTCCTCTCGTCCGATCGCGGATCGATCTTCGATCGCAACGGTGAAGAGCTGGCCTTATCGGTCCCAGCCGTATCGATCGATGTGAACCCCCGTTTGGTTGAGGACCCGGTGATGACCGCGGCGGCGCTCAAACTGATCCTCAATCTCAGTGATGAACGCACCGACTATTTGACCGCTGAGATGGCGGCCCACGAACGGGGCTTCGTCTATGTCAAGCGCCAGGTCGATGTCAGCCTCGGCGAACAGATCAAGGCTCTCGGCCTAGCTGGCGTCAATGTCGTACCGGAGGACCGTCGGATCCTTCCTGGCGGAACCACCGGCCGGAGTGTGATCGGGCTCACCGATATCGACCGGATCGGGATCGCTGGTCTCGAATACCAATACGGTGGTCAAGCGGCTGCTGCAGCTGATGGGTATGACGACCTGCTGACCGGTGTCACCGGGAGGGTCTCGTATGAGGTCGACAAGAAGGGACAGCCGATCGCTGGGACCGATGAAGTCATCGTTGAGCCGGTAGCCGGGCATGACCTGGTGCTCACGATCGACCGATCGATCCAATTCTCCGCTGAACAGGCCTTGCTCAGCCAGGTCAAGGCAGCTGGTGCCAAGTCCGGAACCGTGGTGATCATGGATGTCCGCAGCGGGGATATCTATGCGATGGCGTCCGTCGATCGTGACGATGATGGATCAGCCCGAGTCAGCAACGGCAACTATGCGGCGGTCAATGCCTATGAGCCTGGTTCAGTCGCCAAGGTGATCACGATTGCTGCCGGTCTCAACGAAGGCGTGGTCACACCGGAATCGAGCTTTGTGGTGCCCTATCGGCGCACCTATGGCGATGATGAACTCAGTGACTCCCACAAGCACGACACCACGCCGATGACCGTCGAAGAGATCCTGGTTCAGTCCTCCAACATCGGCACCATCGATGTCCTCGAAGCGACCGGATTTGAGGCTCACTGGAACTATATGCGCAGCTTTGGATTGGGAGAGAAGACCGCGCTCGACTTTCCCGGTGAGTCGGCGGGGATTCTTCACCGCTGGGACGAACTCCAGGGTTCTGAGCGGTACACGGTGGCCTACGGCCAGGGTGTCGCCTCAACCTCACTCCAGTTGGCATCAGTCATCAACACGATCGCCAATGATGGGATCTATGTCGCGCCGCGGCTGGTTACCGCCACGATCGGTACCGATGGGGATCAGATCCTGGCGCCGTCCTCGGCAACCCACGAAGTCGTCCGGCCCGAGACCGCCCACGAGGTCCAGGACATGATGCGCAAGGTGGTGTGCGAAGGAACCGCAGCCAAGGCGCGCGATACGGTGACCGGGTTTACGGTGGCCGGAAAGACCGGTACCGGTCTCAAACCCTGGCCCAATGGCAGCTATGTGAACGCTTCGGGACAGAAGCGCTACTACTCCAGCTTCGTGGGATTCTTCCCGGTGGAAGCTCCCGAGGTCACCATCTTGGTCTCCATCGATGAGCCCGATGCTGCGCTGGGATATGCCTACGGCGGTGATGCTGCGGCTCCGGTTTTCGCTGAACTCGTTCCCAAGATCGCCTCGGTTTTGGGCTTGCAGCCGCCGGCCAACGCGATCGGATGTGAAGGCGATGATTGATGACCACGCCCTCGCAGCAGCGCTTGGCGGGGAGGCTGCACGCCATGACCTGACCGGTCGCGCCGTGGTCGATCTGACCCACGATTCCCGTCAGGTCGGCCCGGGCTGGGCCTTTGCCTGTGTGCCGGGGGAGACCTCGGATGGGCACGACTATGCGCGCCAAGCGGTTACTGCGGGAGCCAGCGTCTTGATCACTGAGCATCGTCTCGGCCTGGGTATCGGGGAGATCGTGGTCGGCAATTGCCGTCGCGTCCTCGGAGCTGGCGCTGCTGCGGTCCACGGCCATCCGGCGAAGTCCTTGACCATGGTCGGGGTCACTGGCACCAACGGCAAGACGACGACCACCCATATGTTGAGTTCGCTCTTGGGGCGCACCGGCTGGCGTGAACGCCAGATCGGCACCCTCTACGGTCGACGGACCACACCGGAAGCTCCCGATCTTCAACGTCAGCTGGCCACCTTCGTGGCCGAGGGCGCGAATGCTGTGGTCATGGAGGTCTCGTCCCATGCCTTGGTGATGGGGAGGGTTGATGGGATGATCCTCGATGCGGCCGTGTTTACCAATCTGGGCCATGACCATCTCGATCTTCACCACACCGCCGAGGCCTATTTCGAGGCCAAAGCCTCACTCTTTCAGCCCGAGCACGCCCGTGTCGGGGTCGTGAACCTCGACGATCCCTACGGCCAACGGTTGGCTGCCGAAGCCCCGATCGAGATCGTTGGATATGGCCATCATCAGATCAGCGAGGTCATGGTCACTCCCGATCGCCACACCTATCGGTGGCAGGGCCGCACGGTCGAGGTCCCGATCGGGGGCGCGTTCAATGTCGACAACTCGTTGGCTGCTCTGACCACCGCCGAGATCTTGGGTGGCGATCTTGATGACGTGGTGGCCGCCCTCGCCGACATGGCACCGGTACCCGGCCGATTCGAACTGGTGGCTGCTCCATCGCCATCGACCCCCGCGGTGATCGTCGATTATGCCCACACCCCCGATGGTCTGATCGGTCTCCTCGATTCGGCCCGCACCCTGGGTGATCGGGTCATCATCGTGTTTGGCTGTGGGGGAGAGCGTGATGTTGACAAGCGTCCCAAGATGGGCGCTGCCGCCGTTGCCGGGGCCGACCACGTGATCGTGACATCGGACAATCCTCGCCGTGAAGACCCCGACATGATCATCGATGCCATCGTGTCGGGAATCACTACCGCCGATCGGCACCGGGTGTCGGTCGAGACCGATCGCCGTCAGGCGATCATCGATGCCATTGGCGGTGCCGATCCCGGTGACATCGTCGTCATCGCTGGCAAAGGCCACGAGACCACCCAAACCATCGGTACGATCCCTCATCCGTTCGACGATCGGGAGATCGCTCGGGCTGTTCTCGCCGACCCCACCATCTCAGGAAATCGCGCCCCATGATCGCTGTACTTATCGCCGTTGCTGTCTCCCTGGTCGGATCACTCTTCGGTACTCGCTATCTGATCTATCTCTTCCAGGCTCGCGGACAGTTTCAGCCGATCCTCGGCAAGGAAGACAATGGGCCAGAACACCACCGCTCCAAGGAAGGGACACCGACGATGGGAGGTATCGCCTTCCTCGGCGCTGCCTTCGCCGGATGGACTGTTGCCCATCTCCACTCGCTGACCTTCAGTGTCCAGGCCCTGATCGTGTGGTTTGGCATCTTCGCCATGGCCGCGGTGGGGCTTTTCGACGACCAGCTCAAGGTCCGTCGCCGCCACAACCAGGGCATCATGATGAAGAGCAAGGGGCTGATCACGATCGCCTTGACCTTGCTCACCGCCGGACTCCTCGTTGGGCTGACCTCGATCTCGGAGTCGATCTCCTTCGTCCGGGCCGGTGACCTCGGCTTTGATGTGCCCACCATCGTGTGGGTGGTCTTTGCCGCCATGGTGATGTGGTCGACGACCCATGCAGTCAATATCACCGATGGTCTTGATGGCTTGGCCGGTGGCACGGCCCTGATGGGGTTTGGCGCGTTCACCGTGATCGCCTACTGGGCCTTCCGCAATCCCGATATCTATCAGCCGATCGTGAATCCCCTCGATATGGGGGTCATGGCCGCGGCATTCGCTGGTGCTTTGGTCGGGTTTTTGTGGTGGAATGCTGCTCCAGCCCGGATCATGATGGGTGACGTTGGCGCCCTCGGCATTGGGGCTGCCTTGGCCCTGATGGCCCTCACCTTGAACACCACCCTGCTCCTGATCTTGATCTGTGGTCTCAATGTGATCGAAGCGGGATCGGTCGCCATCCAGATGGGAGTCTTTCGGGCGACCGGACGGCGCAAGCGGCTCTTCCGCATGTCGCCGATTCACCATCACTTCGAATTGAGCGGGTGGCCGGAAACCACGGTCATCGTCCGGTTCTGGCTGATCTCGGCCATCTTTGTCGGTACTGCGATGGCGATCTTTATCGCCGACTACACCCGCTTGGTGAACTGATGAGGGCCTTGATCCACGGACTGAAGATCACCGGAGCTTCCCTGGTGAGGGCCCTCGACCAGCGCGGCTGGGATGTGGTCGTCACCGATGATGATCCCCGCGCCACCGCTCCTGACGATCTCGACGTGGAGATCACGACGCTGCCTGACGATCTCGGCGGATTCTTGTCGACCATCGATCTGGTCCTCCCCGCTCCTGGGGTGCCCGAGGGTCACCGGCTCTTCGCTGCTGCCAACGAGGCCGGGGTGCCGATTTGGAGCGAACTTGAACTGGCCTACCGATGGGAACAGGAACGCCCCGGTGGCCCTCGGCCCATCCTGGCGATCACCGGTACCGATGGGAAGACGACGACCACCGATCTCGTGGTGGCCATGCTCACGGCTGCTGGTCATCGAGCGGCCTCGCTCGGCAATACCGCCATCCCCCTGATCGAGGGGCTCAGCCGGGACCTGGATGTCTTGGTCGTCGAATGCAGCAGTTTCCGGCTCTGGTCGACCGTCGAGTTTCGTCCCACCGCTGCGGTCTGGCTGAATTATGCTCCCGATCATCTGAATTGGCATTCGGATGTGGCGTCCTACAAGGCGGCCAAGGACAAGATCTTCTCCCACCAAACCGCCGATGATGTGGCTATCGGTTTTGTCGGCGACCCGGTGGTGATGAGCCATCTGGAAAAGGCTCCCGCCCGCCAGGTGACCTTTGGTGTGACCGGCGCGGACTATTACCTCGACGGCTCGGTGCTGACCGGTCCCGATGGGCCGATCATCGATGCCACCGAGATGGCTCGGAACCTGGCCCACGATCGAACCAATGGTCTTGCTGCGGCAGCCCTGGTGCTCGAGACCGGATTGGCTGATCGCGACGCCGTTCGGCGGGCGCTGGCCACCACCACACCGCCGGTTCACCGGGTGGAACCCGTTGGCGAGGCCAACGGGGTGACCTGGTACAACGATTCCAAAGCGACCACCCCTCATGCTGCAGCTGCAGCCATTCGGGCCTTCGATTCTCTGGTCTTGATCGCTGGGGGTAGCCGCAAGGGGCTCGACCTGTCCCCGATGGCGGCCGAACCTGATCGGGTGCGTGCCCTGGTGGCGGTGGGGGAAACCGCTGATGAGCTCGATGCCCTGTTCTCGCCGACCACGACGGTCTGTCGGGCAAACGACCTGGCTGACGCTGTCGATCAGGCATGTTCTCTGGCACAGCCCGGTGATGCTGTGGTCTTGTCACCGGGCTGTGCCAGTTTCGACCAATTCACGAATTACGAAGAGCGCGGCGACGTCTTCCGGCAGCTGGTGCACCGCCGGCTTCGTCGCTACCACGGAGGAACAGACTGATGCTGTCCCTATTCCCTGCACGTCAATCCTCGCTCCAGCGGACCCCGCGCACCCACGGTGAGCGCGGAGCGCGCCGTCATGGCTTGCCAGGCACCACCAGTATCGAGCCGGTTCGATCACGTGCGGAGTCACACCGCTCGATGGCGCCGACTCGTCGGATGAAGCGCACCACCGGTCCATCACGTCTCAAGGTGCGCTCATCGTCAACGCCAACTCGCCAACGCCGAGACCTCTCTCGGTCTCCTCGTCGATCCCAACGTTTAGGGCCTCCTCCCACCGCCTATTACGGGATTGCCCTGATCGTGGCGGTGCTGGTCATGCTCGGCCTGGTGATGGTCCTCTCGGTGACCTCAGCGGCCAGCGTGGGCACCCAAACCTCGGCCTATGCCGTGGTGGAACGCCAGTTGGGCTGGGCTGTGATCGGACTGACGCTGATGGTGCTGATCCTCAAGATCGACTATGGATGGTGGCGCCGCGTGATCCCCGTGGGGATGGCGCTCAGCGCCGCTGCCATGCTCCTTCCCTTCGCTCCAGGAATCGGTGGGGAAATCAATGACGCTCGGTCTTGGGTTTGGCTCGGCCCGGTGAGTTTCCAGCCGGTCGAGTTCATGAAACTGGCGACGATCGCCATGCTGGCCTACTACTTGGCTGACCAGGGAGATCGGGTCCGTGAGCGCCGATACGGCATTATTCCGACGATCTTGATCTTGGGGTTTGGTGTCTTGGTCAGCCTGGTCCAAAAGGACATCGGATCGGCGGTGGTCTTGGCGGGAGCCGGTATCGGCGTCGCGGTCATCGCTGGTGTTCCCTTTACACACCTCACCATCACCTCGTTGGCCGGGATGCTCGGTCTGATCTTCTTGATCCTCCACAACCCTCGGGGCATGGCCCGCGTCACCTCGTTCTTCAACCCCGAAGCCACGAGCCAGGGTGCTGGCTACCAGTCCCGACAGGGCCAGCTGAGTATCGCCAACGGTCATCTCTTCGGTGCTGGTATCGGGGCCAGTCGCTTCAAGCGGGGGTACCTGCCCTATGCCGAAAGTGACTTCATCTTTGCCATCATCGCCGAAGAGCTGGGCTTGATCGGATCGATCGCGGTGATCGGTGGGTTTGCGATCTTGGTGTGGTTCGGGGTCCAAACCGCACTGGCCGCACCCGATCGATTCGGGATGTTGCTCGCTGGCGGTATCGCCACCTGGTTTGGGGTTCAAGCCGGTGTCAACCTGGCCGGTGTTGCCGGTGTCTTGCCGGTGACCGGGATCACCCTGCCCTTTATCTCCAAAGGGGGTTCATCCCTGATCGTCTCCTTGGTGGCGGCTGGACTCTTGCTCAATATCGCCCGACGCGCCCGCACCTCGGACTTGCGCCTGGTCACTAAGGGAACCTGATGAGCGGCACTGTTGTTGTCACCGGAGGCGGTACCGCGGGACATGTTCTGCCAGCGTTGGCGGTTGCTGAAGCCCTGGTCGCTCGGGGATATCGCCCCGACCAGATCGACTATGTCGGCACGACGCGGGGTATCGAGAATCGTCTCCTTCCCGAGACCCCGTTCCCGGCCACCTATCTGGACGTGATGGGGCTCCAGCGTCGTCTCAGCTTTGACAATGTCAGGTTCGTCACCGGTATGTGGCGGGCCACCCGTCAAGCTGCGCGCCTCTTGAACGAGCGCAACACCCAAGCCGTGGTCTCGGTTGGGGGCTATGGCAGCATGCCAGCGGTGTTTGCTGCCCGTCGGCTCAAGATCCCGATCATCACCGTCAGCTATGACTTCTTGCCCGGGTTGGCCACCAAGTTGAGTGCTCGCTGGGCGGTGGCCTCGGCGGTTGCCTTCCCCGGTTCGACCTTGCCTCGGCCGGTGGTCACCGGTGCACCCTTGCGCCAGACGATTCTCGATATCGACCGCGATGCCCAGCGCGATGAAGCCCGCCAGCGGTTGGGTATCGATCGTGACCGGTTCATGATCGCTGTCGTTGGAGGTTCCCAGGGTTCGGGAGTACTCAATCACAGCGTTGCCGAGCTGTGCGAACGCCATAGCGACGATCATGGTCTCGCCGTGCGCCATATCGCCGGTGACCGATTCCTCGATGAGACACCGCCGGCCCGAGACGGCTCTGATGGGCTGGTGTATCAACCGGTCGGCTACGAAGCCGACATGTCCACCGTCTATGCCGCTGCTGATCTCTTGATCGCTCGCGGTGGAGCGAGCACGGTTCACGAGGTCGCCGCGGTCGGGATCCCGGCGATCCTGGTGCCCTGGGCTGGAGCCGCGGAGAATCACCAGGCCCTCAATGTCGACTGGTTGGCTTCGGCGGGGGCAGCGATCGATCTCGGTGAATCCGATATCGCCCGGTTGGGTGAGATCGTCGATCGCCTCCGTGGCGATGACGATGAGCGAGCTCGCTTAGCAGCGGCCGCTCGCCAGCAGGGGGCGCTCCACCGTGATGGGGCGATCGCCCGGCTGATCGATGATGTGGTGTGCGGCCGACCGGTGCCGACCACCGAATCGCCTGACCTCGTATCCTGAGTAGGGTGGCCAAGCCGGTGTTCTTTGATCTTTCCTCTCCCCGTCGTCTCCATGTGGTCGGTGCCGGCGGTGGAGGGATGAGCGCGATCACCCAGGCCCTGGCTGAGATGGGTCATCGGGTCTCGGGCTCGGATCTCCACCAGAGTGAGGTGTTGGATCGGCTGAAGCGAGCCGGTGTCACCATCTCGATCGGTCACCACGCTGCCCATGTGGAGGGTTGTGACGCGGTCACCTCTTCGACCGCGGTGCCGGCTCATGTCGCCGAACTGACCGCCGCGCGGGAGTCGTCGGTGGAGGTGCTCAACCGGGCCCAGATGCTGGCGGCGATCTGCCACCAGGCCCGTTCGATCGGCATCGCTGGGACCCATGGCAAGACCACCACCGCCTCGATGGTGACCGAGATCCTTGATGCTGCTGGCTGGGAGCCAGGGTTTGTGATCGGAGCCGCGGTCGCCAAATACCGCACCAATGGTCGCTGGACCGGCAGCGACTGGTTCGTGGTCGAGGCGGATGAGAGCGATAGGACCCATCTGGCGCTCCCACTGTTTGCCGCTGTTCTCACCAATATCGATGTTGACCATCTCGATACCTATGGATCGCTGGAGGGCATCGAACACAGCTTTGCCAGCTATCTTTCCCAGGTTCCCGGTCCCAAGGTGGTCGGGGGAGATGATGAGCGGGCCCGTCGAGTTGGCCGAGCCCACGGGGCGGTGCTCTATGGCACCTCGCCCGACCTCGATGTGAGGGCGGTCAATATCGTGTCCGGAGCGGGCTCGATGACCTTCGATATCGAACGCGACGGAGCTCGGCTCACCACGGTTGAACTCCCTCTGCGGGGCCTCTACAACGTCCTCAACGCGACCGGTGCCTTGACCCTGGCGATGGAGCTCGGCATCGATCCTGATCTGGCTGCCGATGCCCTCTCTCGGTTTGGCGGGGTGGCGCGACGCTTTGATATCCGAGGTCGTCATGGCGGGGCGACCTTTGTTGACGACTATGCCCATTTGGGAGCGGAGATCAAGAGTGTGTTGGGCGGTGCCCGCGAGAGCGCCGATAACTGGAAACGGATCGTGGCGGTCTTCCAGCCCAACCGGTATCACCGCATCGCCGCGATCGCTGACGACTATGCCGATGCCTTTGAGGCTGCCGATCTCGTGGTGATCACCGATATCTATTCATCCGGAACCACCCCGATTCCTGGGGTGACCGGCGAACTGATCGTGAAGGCCATCCAGGCTGCCCATCCCGATGCTGATGTTCGCTGGATTCCTGACCGATCGGACTTGATCGAGTTCGCCGCTGCCGAGCTCGGTGAGGACGAGGTGTGTATCTCGATGGGATGTGGCGACATCGAGACCTTCCCCGATGAGGTCGTGGCCTCTCGACGAGAGGTGTCGATGTGATCGAGTGGTCCGACACCTTTGTGACCTATTTTGGTGACCGTCTTCACCGGGATCATCCCCTGGGAGCGTTGACGACCTACAAGGTTGGTGGCCCAGCAACCTGGCTGATCGAGGTTGACTCCGTTGATGACCTCAAGGTGATTTCCGACGAGGTGAGCCGAGCTGGGGTCGAGGTGTTTGTGATCGGACGGGGATCAAATGTCTTGGTCTCCGATGCCGGCTTTGAAGGGCTGGCACTTCGCTTGGGTGCGGGTTTTGAGACGATCGAACTGCCTGAGCTTGCGGATCGGTCGCCCGGTGATGAGGTGATCGTGTGTGCTGGTGGCGCTGTGGCTCTGCCGGTGCTCGCTCGTCGCTTGGCAGCCCACGGGATCGAAGGATTTGAGTGGGGAGTTGGTATTCCCGGCTCGATCGGGGGAGCGGTCAAGATGAATGCCGGTGGACACGGCTCCGACATGGCCGCGGTCCTCGTCGATGCCGAGGTGTTCGATCTCGATCAGGGCCAGATATCCACGATCGGTGGTGGCGACCTTGGATTGCGATTCCGTGGATCGGCTCTGGCTCGATCAGCGGTCGTCGTCGGGGTTCGATTGCGACTGTCGGTGGGGGAGCCATCACGATCTCAGACCCGTGTCAGCGAGATCGTGAAATGGCGGCGCGAACACCAACCAGGGGGACAAAACTGTGGGTCGGTGTTTGTCAATCCTGAACCAGGCCGGGTGGCGGCTGGCGCCTTGATCGACCAGATCGGCCTCAAGGGCTACCGCTATCGCAGCGCCCAGGTGTCGCCCAAGCACGCCAACTTTATCCAGGCCAGCGAGAGCGGTTCAGCCGATGACGTGAAAGCTCTGATGGACCAGGTTCGGGGTCAGGTCGTCGACCAGACCGGCTATCTGCTCCGGAGTGAGGTTCGCTTGGTCGGCTTTGAGGGCATCGATCCGTGGTCGTTCGACGATCCTGAGGTGGCACGATGAGCGATCAATTCGAGCCCGAACTCATCCCCGATCCGGCAGCGCTTGACGAATTGTCCAAGGCCTTTCGGGATGACGGTGAACGCCAGCCCTCCCGACTTGATCCAACCGATGAGCCCACCCAGCCGGTCACCGATGATGATCTCCTTCCCGTTCGATCCGACGATGAGGACGGGTCGAACACCGAGGATGATCTGGGCCCAACCATCGTTGCCGATGACGATGAACCGGTCGATGAACGCCCGATCATCGTGATCACCGATGGTGATCTCGATGTGGAGCCATCGCCAGGCGTGGCGATCGATGATCTTGTGGAGCCCGACGTGACAGTCGGCGAACGCCCCACCATCGTGATCGGTGGCGACGATGATGATCTTGAGATCATCGATGGCAGTCTCGATCCGTCCGTTCTTGATGGCAGTCTCGACGAAGACGGCAGTGGGGGCATCGTCCAGATCACCGATGACGATCTCGACGATCCCATCGTTGCCGAGTCGGCCCGCGATGCTCGCCGGGGGATGGAGCCCCGGCTCAAGGATCGGCGCGCTGCTGTGCGTCGAGCTCGCCTGAAGAAGAAACTGTGGGTCATCGGTGCCGCGGTCGGTGCGATCGTGATCGCGGTGGTGGTCTTGGCCTTGCTCGGTTCCAGCCTGTTCGCCATTCGCAGCGAACAGGTGGTGGTGATCGGTAATACCTATACCGATCCTGGTCGGCTCCAGTCGGTGATCGATGATCTGGTCGGGACTCCGGCCCTTCTCGTCGATACCGATCGGGTCGAGGATCAGCTCGAAGCGATTCCGTGGGTTGGCGAAGCCCAGGTCGACGTTCACTTTCCTCACGCTGCGACGATCGATCTCGCCGAGCGCATCGCCGTGGCCACCTATGTCGGAGATGATGGTCGATATCGAGTCCTCGATCCCACCGGGCGAGTGCTCGACGTGATCGATGGCTATCCCTTTGCCTATCTCCTGATCGATGGGCCCGATCGAGTGGATCTTGAACCGGGGCAGACCACGCCACCGGGATTTGCGTCGGCAGCCAATCTGGCCCGCAATCTGACTCCATCCATTCGTGATCGGGTCGATCGCATCGAGGCTGAGCTCGATGGCAGTCGCTTGGTCCTTATCCTCGATGATGGGACTGAGGTCATGTTTGGTGAAGCTCGCGACCTCTTGGTCAAGCTCATCCGACTCGAAACTCTTCTTCGCCTCTCGCCTGAGCGAGTGACCGGCATGATCGATGTTTCCACCGACGAGGTCACCTTGTGAATCGTCGTCTTTGGCCCGTTCGCGTCCTCATATTGGCTGGATCCCTGCTAAATGGGAAGCTAAGAGGTAGCATCTTTGCAGCTTCATGAAGATAACTGTCCCAATATTGTTGTTGGCACAATTCCCGACCCCCTCGATGGAGGTATAACCGATGGCTGGCGCCCCACAGAACTATCTCGCGGTGATCAAGGTTGTTGGCGTTGGTGGTGGCGGCGTCAATGCCGTGAACCGGATGATCGATGCTGGGCTCAAAGGTGTTGAGTTCATCGCCGTCAATACCGATGCCCAGGCCCTCTTGATGAGTGATGCCGATGTCAAGCTCGATATCGGTCGTGAGTTGACGCGCGGGTTGGGTGCCGGGAGCGATCCCGAAGTCGGCCGTGCTGCCGCTGAAGCCCACGATGACGAGATCGATGAGATGGTGAAGGGGGCCGACATGGTCTTCATCACCGCTGGTGAGGGTGGTGGAACCGGTACCGGTGCTGCCCCGGTGATCGCTGGTATCGCCCGGGCCGCGGGTGCCTTGACCATCGGTGTGGTCACTCGGCCATTCGCGTTCGAGGGTCGGCGTCGAGCCGTTCAGGCCGATGCCGGTGTTGAAGTCCTCAAGGACAAGGTCGACACCCTGATCGTGATCCCGAACGATCGCCTCCTCACCGTGGCCAACGACAAGACGAGCGTCTTGAACGCCTTCAAGATGGCTGACGAAGTCTTGCTGCAAGGTGTTGCCGGCATCACCAACCTGATCACGACCCCCGGCTTGATCAATACCGACTTCGCCGATGTCAAGACCGTCCTGTCGGATGCTGGTAGTGCCCTGATGGGTATCGGCCAAGCCAGTGGCGACGATCGGGCATCGGTCGCTGCCAAGCAAGCGATTTCAAGTCCCTTGCTCGAATCGGCCATCGATGGCGCTCGCGGCATCCTGCTCAATATCACCGGCCCATCGAGCATGGGTCTGTTCGAGATGAATACCGCGGCCGAGATCATCCACGGTGTCGCTCACCAAGATGTCAACATCATTTTTGGCACCGTGGTCGACGACGAGATGGGCGACGAGGTCAAGGTCACCGTGATCGCTGCCGGGTTCGACCAGGCCGATGACCAGACCGAGGCGGTGGCGGCGGTCTCATCTGACGATCCGCCGAGTGGGATCAATGATCTTTTCGCCAATGTCGAGGATGAGACGCCCGACGATGACGACGACTTCGACGTGCCCTCCTTCTTGCGCTGATCACGCCATCTAGCTCCTGGAGCGAGCAGTGGAATCTGAGCCGACCACCGGTCCCCGGTCGATAGATCCGGCGGCGGTCGCCCAAGCCTGGATCGATCTGCGTCGTCGAATCACCGATGCCGGCGGTGGCCCCGAGGTCTCGATCCTCGCGGTCACCAAAACCTGGGGACCCGACGCGATCGAAGCCGCGAGAGCTGCTGGAGCCACCTCAATCGGAGAGAACTACGCCCAAGAATTGGTGACCAAACGCGATGCCTGTACCGGGTTGGAGGTCCATTTCGTCGGCCAGCTCCAAACCAACAAGGTGCGCATGATCGCTGACATCGTCGACGTGTATGAGACGGTCGATCGGCCAAAGCTGGCCCGCGAGATCGCCCGACGCGATCCTGGTGCTCGGATCTATCTCCAGGTCAATACCACCGGTGAAGCCAACAAGGGAGGCTGGCCACTCGACGACCTCAACACCCTGGTCGACGAGATCTCTGGCCTCGACCTCAATCTCGAAGGACTGATGACCGTCGGACCGACCATCGGTGGTCCCGAAGCCGCCCGCCCAGGATTTCGAGCGGTTCGAGCGGCTGCCGATCGGCTCGGTTTGGTCCACTGTTCGATGGGGATGACCGACGATCTGGTGGTCGCTGTCGAAGAAGGCACCACCCAGGTCCGCGTCGGTACAGCACTCTTTGGTCGCCGGCATGTCCCCATATGGCGTAACCAGGGGCGATAGACTGCCCAACAAGGAGGAAGCGGCGATGTCTTTCTGGAAGCGAACGATGGATGCCCTGGGGCTGGGGCCTGACGATGCCTACTACGACGAATACGATGACTACGACGACACCTACGAGTCGACGTCTCGTCCTCGTCGAAATGCTGGGCCTGACCCTCGCGGCGCCCGCGAAGACACCGGTACCGAGGGGGTAGTGAGGACCTTGCCGAGCCGTCCCACCTTCCCATCGCGTGATTTTGATCCGTCCCAGAGCCGCCGGGTCGCCGATCGGTCGGATGATTCTGGAGTCCAGATTCGTTCATCTCGATCCCGGGTCGGAGGGGCTCCCGAACCGGCAACGGTGCGACCCCGGCGCTTTGACCAGGCCCAAGAGGTCGCTGACAAGTTCAAGGATGGCCAGCCGGTCATCATGAATCTTGAAGGCTCCGAGCGAGAGATCGCTCGTCGCCTGATCGACTTTGCCAGTGGGCTGTGCTATGGCCTGGGCGGCTCGATGGAAAAGGTTGGCAATGGTGTCTACCTCCTCAAGCCGGTCAGCGAGCGCTACGACTACGAGGACGCATAAGTCGCCGCGTTTTGGGTTGAGAGGTCGCCCCAGATGGGTGCGCTGCCACTAGCCTTATTCGCCAACAGCGTTGACGAGGCCATCACCTCCGAGCTTCTGGAAGAACGGCCGTGACCGCGGCTTACTAGAACCAGACGACACCAGCTCGTGACGCTGGATAAATCGAGTGGTCGTTTCAGGTCCGAAACGGCAAACAGGGTGGGACCGCGGGTTGTACGACTCGTCCCTGAGTGTGAGAACCGATGCCAGGAGCGACCATGAACCCTTATCCGACTGTCCCATCACAGCCTGATCTTCCCCAGATCGAACAGGCCATTCTCGATCGATGGGATCGTGATCACACTTTTCAGCGGTCGATCGATCAGCGTGATGCCGGCGAGGGCGGCGCCAATGAGTTCGTTTTCTACGATGGGCCACCATTCGCCAACGGGTTGCCTCACTATGGTCATCTCCTGACCGGATTCGTCAAGGATGCCATCCCGCGTTTTCGTACCATGCGGGGCCAGCGGGTGGAGCGTCGCTTCGGTTGGGACTGTCACGGGTTGCCTGCCGAAGTTCATGCTGAGAAAGAGCTCGGTATCTCCGGCAAGCCCGACATCGTCAAGTTTGGGGTCCAGGCCTTCAACGATGCCTGTCACACCAGTGTGTTGCGCTACACCAACGAGTGGCGTGACTATGTGACCCGTCAGGCTCGCTGGGTCGACTTCGACAATGACTACAAGACCCTCGATATCGACTATATGGAGTCGGTGATGTGGGCTCTCAAGACCTTGTGGGACAAGGGTCTGATGTATGAGGGCGATCGAGTCCTGGCCTATTGCTGGCGGTGCGAGACCCCCTTGAGCAATACCGAAACCCGGATGGACGATGTCTACCGAGATCGTCAGGACCCGGCCCTGACCGTGTGGTTCGAGCTCGAGACTGGCGAACGCATCCTGGCCTGGACGACGACCCCATGGACCTTGCCCTCCAACCTGGCCCTGGCGGTGGGCGCCGAGATCTCCTATGCCCGGATGCGCGAGAGCGATGGCCAGATCTATCTGGTGGCCGAATCACGTCTCGGGGCCTACGAGCGTGAGTTCGCCGATGCCGAACAGGTCGGCACAGTGATGGGTTCCGACCTCGTTGGCCGACGCTACACCCCACTTTTCCCGTATTTCGCTGATACCGATCGGTTTGGTACCGAGCACGCCTTCCAGATTCTGGCGGCCGACTTTGTGTCCACCGAGGATGGGACCGGGATCGTCCATCTGGCCCCGGGCTTCGGTGAAGATGACCAGCTGGTGTGTCAGGAAGCGGGCATCCCGACCCTGTGCCCGATGGATCCTGGCGGTCGCTATACCGGCGAGATCGCCGACCATGTGGGGGTCCACGTCTTTGATGCCAATCCCTTGATCATCCGTCAGCTCAAGGATGAGGGCAAGGTCGTTCGCCACGACTCCTACGACCACTCCTATCCCCATTGCTGGCGATGTGATGAGCCTCTGGTCTATCGGGCGATCGGGTCCTGGTTTGTCAAGGTGACCGCCATTCGGGATCGCATGGTCGAGCTCAACCAAGAGATCAACTGGATCCCCGATCACATCCGCGATGGCCAGTTTGGTAAGTGGCTCGAAGGGGCCCGCGACTGGTCGATCAGTCGAAACCGGTTTTGGGGATCGCCGATTCCGGTGTGGAAGAGCGATGATCCGAATCATCCCCGCATCGATGTCTATGGCTCGATCGCTGAGCTGGAAGCCGACTTCGGAGTCGAGGTCACCGACCTCCATCGACCAGCGATCGACGCGCTGGTGCGCCCCAATCCCGACGATCCGACCGGGCAATCGATGATGCGTCGGGTGCCCGAGGTGCTCGACTGCTGGTTTGAGTCCGGCTCGATGCCGTTCGCCCAGGTTCACTATCCGTTCGAGAATGCCGACTGGTTCGAGCACCACTATCCCGGCGACTTCATCGTCGAATACATCGGCCAAACTCGAGGCTGGTTCTACACCATGCATGTCTTGGCTACCGCGCTCTTTGACCGTCCAGCGTTTGCCAACTGTGTGAGCCATGGGATCGTGCTCGGCGACGATGGGCGCAAGATGTCCAAGTCGCTGAACAATTATCCCGACCCACGCGGCATGCTCGACATCTATGGCGCCGATGCCATGCGGTGGTACCTGCTCTCATCGCCGATCCTGCGAGGGGCCGATTTCGCCGTCTCCGAAGCCGGGATGCGAGACACGGTGCGCCAGGTCATCCTGCCCTTCTGGAACGCGTATTACTTCCTGACCCTGTATGCCAACGCTGCTGGGGTGTCGGGCTCGGTGCGCACCGACTACACCGATGTGCTCGACCGCTATGTGATCGGCGAACTCAATAGGTTGGTCGCCGAGGTGACCGCCGACATGGACAATTATGACCTGTTTGGCGCGTGCGCCTCGATCCTGACCTTTGTCGACACCTTGACCAACTGGTATATCCGGCGCAGCCGGGAGCGATTCTGGAATGGCGATCAGGACGCGATCGACACCTTGCACACCGCCCTGGTGACCCTTTCCCAGGTGGCGGCACCGCTCTTACCATTGGTCAGCGAGCACATCTATCTCGGCTTGACCGGTGTTGATCAGAGCGAGGCCAGCGTTCATCTCACCGAGTGGCCATCGGCCGACACCTTCCCGGTTGATCCTGAACTGCATGACGGCATGGCCTATGTGCGCGATGCGTGCTCAACCCTGCTTTCGTTGCGCAAGGCCAACGGTTTGAGGGTGCGCTTGCCCTTGGCATCGGCGGTGCTGGCCGTTCCCGATGTCGACCTGATCCGTCCCCACCTCGCCATCGTCGGCGATGAGCTCAATGTGAAATCGGTGGAGCTGACCGACGAGGTTGATCGGTTCGGGGTCAAGGAATTGGTGCTCAATCCCAAGGTGTTCGGTCGCCGATTGGGTGCTGACACCCAGAAGGTGATCAAGGCTCACAAAGCCGGGGAATGGGAGATCGCCGATGATCGAGCGATCGTCGGCGGGATCGAACTCTTGCCGGGTGAGTTTGACTTCCGGCTCGTGTCGTCGGGTGAGGGAGCGGTCGCCACCCTCAAGTCTCATGAGGGGCTGGTGGTGCTCGATACCACGGTGACCCCGGAGCTAGAGAAGGAAGGACTCGCTCGCGACCTGATCCGTCAAGTTCAGCAAGCTCGGCGCGATGCCGATCTTGATGTGAGCGATCGGATCGATCTCCGGATCGCCGCGCCAGCCGACGAGATCGCGGCACTTGAATCACACCGCGATCTGGTGATGGGGGAGACCCTGGCGGTCTCGCTCGACGTGTCGGGAGCCGACACGCGTGACATCGTCGTTGCCCGAGCATCCTGATGGGCAAGATCGTGATCCGGGTTCAGCCCGGCGCCCGGCGAAGCGGATTTGTTGGGTGGTATGGCGACCTGCCCAAGCTGGCGGTGGCAGCTCCACCGGTTGATGGTGCTGCCAATGCCGAAGTGGTGTCAGCGGTCGCGTCGGCCTTGGACATCCGCCCTCGCCGGGTGAGGATCGTCGGTGGCGAATCATCGCGTACCAAGCGACTCGAGGTCGATGACCTCGGCTCTGATGAACTCAACCAGACGATCACCCAATTGATCGATCGTCGAGGGTAAAGCAAGCAATTCGATGTTGTATCCGCTACAGTCCGGCGATCAGCAGGCCAGGAGGTATCTCGTAGATGGCAAGTAGGGACACCAACCCCACATCGGGCTCATCGACAACCACG
>PDSL01000073.1 GCA_002748455.1 Ilumatobacter coccineus | reverse complement strand
CATGCCCGATGCTTCGGGTTGGCGAGCCATCGCCTCGATCGCCTTACCAGCGACATAGCCGATACCGATGCCCGGGCCGATCGCGGCCAAGCCGTAGGCGAAACCGGCGCCAATTGCTGCGTATGCAGCCTTCATGTCACCGGTGGCGGCGACGAGAGCGGTCAGTGCTTCCATGGATATGTGCTCCTGTGTTGGGTGAGATCGTGATGGATAGAGAAATCAGTGGGCTTCGGCCAGAGTGACTGCTGGGGCCTCGTCGTGTTCATCGTGGCTCTCCAGCGAGGAGGCGATGAAGACACACGCCAAGATGGTGAAGATATAGGCCTGCAAGAAGCCGACCAAGACTTCGAAGGCGGTGACGAACAAGAGCATGAAGAAGGGCAGGATGGCGATCGGCTTGGCGATCGCACCGCCCAGGATCAGCTCATGGGTCAAGACGGAGAAGGTCACCAACAGCATGTGACCGGCCAACATGTTGGCAAAGAGTCGGATCGCCAGGGCGAAGGGGCGAACGAAGATATTGGAGACGATCTCGATCACGCCGACGAGGGGCTTCAAGAAGGTCGGCACCCCGGGAGGCCACAACATGTGGGTGAAGTAGCGAATCCCCTGATGGCGAATGCCGACACCGATATAGATCAGCCATACCAAGACCGCCAGGAAGAGCGGGATCGCCATGCGGGCGGTCGCTGGCATATAGAGCACTGGGATGATGCCCGGCAGGTTGCAGAGATAGATGAAGATGAACAGGGCCAACATGTAGGGCGTCCACTTGAGCCCCTCTCGCCCGATGGTTTCGAGCACCATCTCTTCGATGAACTCCACCGTCACCTCAGCAAAGTTGCGCACCCCGGTCGGGGCCACGGTGTGGTCGGTCTTGGCCGCCTTGATAAAGAGCCACGACCCGATCAGGGTCGCGGCGACAGCGATCAGTGCGATCTTGTTGAAGGTGGGGAACAGATCAACCCAGCGAATGACTTCGTTGATTCCGGGAAATTCAAGTCCGAGCACGAGTGAGTTCCTTTAAAGCTGTGGAGTGCGTCACTCCGGAGCGGGTGGTTGGGGCTTCAGCCCTGGATAGGCCAGGGACAATGCAACATATTTGAGCTCCCAGACCAACAATCCGAGGTGCGCCACAAGTATAGACGTACCGACTGCGGGCAGGGAAGCCCAACCAGCATCCTTGATGGCAAACACGGCTCCAAAGAGAGCTGCCAACCGGAAGAGATAGCCAAACAAGACCCCGCCCATCAAGACTGGGCCAGAGATACGACTGGTGAACGCGATGATCCCGGCTGAGAGACCGAAGTTGATCAGGATCAGGGCGATGCCATAGGCCGATCCCCACACCCCGGGCATCTTCCAGATGAGGCCGCAGATGAGGATCAGGACCGGGGCGACCAGGAGTCCACGGCGAACCATGTCTCGGGTGACAGCCACTTCGGGATTGTCCCCCTTCATGTCGGCCTCCCCGCTCGGCCACGCCGTTCGTCTTCGAGTCTGTCCATGCGGGCGGTGTACTCAACCTTGAGCTTGGCGAAGACACCGACCGCGCCAACGACCAAGAACACGATGATGAAGATCGGGAGAGTGTTGAGCTGGCGATCGATCAGATACCCAATCCCAGCAAAGAGCATGAGCAATACACCCGACTCGATACCGACTCCGAGAGTGTCGTCGTTGGCAGGCAGGACCGAACCCTCAGCGCGCCGCTTGCTGGTGCCCCGGATCAGGGTGCGCATCAAGCGCCGACGCGGTCTCGGCCTGGTCGACCGAGACGCTTGGGCGTCGCGCTGAGGGTCAGTCATCGATTACTTGACCCCGTTGGGGTAGGGCGGGAAGGCGGCGCACAGTTCAGCCACCTCAGCCCGAATCGCCGCCTTCTGGGCAGCATCGTCACGATTGCGCAGAGCCCGCGAAATCAGGGACGCGATCTTGACCATCTCGGCCGGCCCCATGCCCTGAGTGGTCACCGAGGGAGTACCGATGCGGACACCGCTGGTCACAAACGGGCTGCGAGGATCGTCGGGGATGGTGTTCTTGTTGAGGGTGATGCCCACCTCGTCGAGGGCGATCTGGGCCACCTTGCCGGTCAGCTCGGCATCGAAGGGGGTCAAGTCGACCACCATGAGGTGGTTGTCGGTGCCGCCCGACACCAGACGGAAGCCCTCCTTGGAGAGCGCATCAGCCAAGGCCGATGCGTTGGCCACCACCTGGCGGGCATAGTCGGCGAACTCGGGCTGCAAGGCCTCGTGGAAGGCCACGGCCTTACCGGCGATCACGTGCTCGAGAGGACCACCCTGCCAGCCGGGGAACACCGCCTTGTCGATCGCCTTGGCATGCTCTGCCCGGCACAGGATGCAACCACCGCGCGGCCCGCGGAGGGTCTTGTGGGTGGTGAAGGTCACCACGTCGGCATAGGGAACCGGATTGGGATGGGCGCCACCGGCGACCAGGCCAGCCAGGTGGGCGATGTCGAACATCAAGAGTGCCCCCACCTCGTCGGCGATCTTCTTGAAGGCCGCCGGATCGAGCTGGCGGGAATAGCTGGTGGTACCGGCCACGATCAAACGCGGACGATGCTCGCGAGCGAGCTCGGCGATCTCGTCCATATCGATGCGATCGTCAGCGCCGACACCATAGGAGACAAAGTTGTAGAGGATCCCGCTGGCGTTGACCGGCGAGCCGTGGGTGAGGTGACCACCATGGTCCAAGCTGAGGCCCAACACGGTGTCGCCCGGCTTGAGCAGACCCTGATAGACGCACATATTGGCATTCGCCCCGGAGTGAGGCTGGACATTGGCGTGATCAGCCCCAAAGAGCTTCTTGACGCGCTCGATCGCCAAGGCTTCGATGTCGTCGACGATCTCATTGCCGCCGTAATAACGCTTGGCCGGATAGCCCTCGGCATATTTGTTGGTGAGGACCGATCCAACGGCCTTGATCACCGCCGGCGAGGTGAAGTTCTCGCTGGCGATCAGCTGAAGCCCAGTGGTCTGACGCTCATATTCGCGATCGATGAGGTCAAATACCTGGGGGTCGGGAGTGGTCTCGGACGGGAACGGCATATCAGAACTCTGCTTCCAATTCGATGATCTGGTTGACTCGACGGGCGTGACGCCCGCCCTCGAACGAGGTGGATAAGAACACCTCGACGATCTCTTCGGCGAGGCCGTCGCCGACAACTCTTCCCCCCAATGACAAGACGTTGGCGTCATTGTGAGCCCGGGCCATCCGGGCGGTGTAGAGGTCGTTGCACAATGCGGCTCGGATGCCACGCACCTTGTTGGCGGCCAGCTGTTCGCCTTGGCCGCTACCTCCGATCACGATGCCGACGTCGGCGTCGCCAGCGACGACCGATCGAGCCGCCGCGGCGCAAAAGGCTGGATAATCGACACTCTCAGTCGAACCGGTGCCGTGATCGATGATCTGATGGCCCGCTTCGGTCAGCCAACCGATCAGATGGGTTTTGAGTTCAAACCCAGCATGGTCGGAACCGAACGCAATACGTGCCACGGGGTCCGAGTGTAGGAGAACGAACCGACTTCGGGAAACACTTTTCTTGACCTCCTCGTCACGATGACCGATCGACCGGCGAGGTTCCGATCTCGACCGGAGCGTGCAACACTGTCGGAATGGATCGGATTCCTCTTCTCCTCGATTGCGACCCTGGCCACGACGATGTGATCGCCATCATGGTGGCGGCCCA
>PDSL01000040.1 GCA_002748455.1 Ilumatobacter coccineus | reverse complement strand
GAAGTGAGCAGTAGGGTCGTCCGCATGATCAAGACCTGAGTAGGCAGTGTGTGCTGGTTTCCACGTGAGACCGGCTTCGTTCTTCTCTCCGACCAGAGATCCACGATCTCTGTTGTTCTTGCGAACACCCCCGCTCAGGCAATCATGATTTTTCATCCCCACCCGTGTATCCCTGTCCGTACCGTCACATGTATTGAGTTGTCCCTGGTGGAAGGGCACCAGCACTCGATATCTCGCCAGGGGCACACCCGATCGGTACCAGCATCATGACATCAATCGGTGTGCTTTCGGCCCGTGATCTATCGGTGCATCGAGGCGGGGATGTCTTGCTTTCTGGCGTCTCGTTGAACGTGAACGCTGGCGATCGGATCGCTCTTGTTGGATCAAATGGTTCTGGTAAAACTTCCTTGCTTCGCGTCCTTGTCGGAGAGACCGCTCCTAGTGCTGGGCAGGTACAGATCGCCGGAGACCTTGAGGTGTCCTATGTTCCACAAGACGTTGCCGCCGCCCCTGACCGCACGGTGCGCGACCTCATCACCGAAGGGCTTTCGGGATTGGAGTCGATGCGGAGCGAACTGGAGCAGCTCCACACGCGCATCGCTGATGCCGATCCTGCTGTTGAACTTGACGCTGTGCTCGCTCGGTATCAGGAGGTCTTTGACCTTCATGAGGCGAGGGATGGCTGGGGCGCGCCCTTGCGACTCGCCCAGGCCAAAGAGGCCCTTGGTGTCAACCATCTCGACGATGATGTTCCCCTGGCACGAGTCTCTGGTGGGGAGCGAGTTCGACTCCAACTCGCGGTGTGCTATTCCAGCCAAGCCGGCCTCGTGGTCATGGACGAACCGACCGCCCACCTCGATGTTGCGGGCAGCGATTGGCTGGTGCAGTGGATCGTCACCACCAAGGCTGGAGTGCTCGTTGCAACCCACGATCGGTGGCTGATCGATGCCATAGGAGCCCGTATCGCGTCCATCGACGTGGCGAGGAAGTCGATCATCATGTTCGACGGTTCTTATGGCCAGTTTCGCCGCCAGATGAAGAAGGAACAGGCGCGTCGCGAGCAGCGATATCTGAACTACGAAAGCGAGGTGCAACGGATCACGGCGTCACTTCATCGACCGACCCGGGTTGGGCACGCTCGATCGATGCGCGACCGCAACAAGTTGGCCCACAATCTCCATGGTGGACGGGTGCAGAAGGCCGCAGCGACCAGGATCAATGCACGCCGTGAAGAACTCAAACGCCTGATAGCCAAACCGGTTGGAGCCCCGGCCCAGATGGTGTGCTTCCAGCCGCGTTTTGGGTCAGCTCCAGATGGCGCTGGTTCCGATCGGCTGGTGGAGGCAACAGAGTTTGCCCTTCGTGTCGGCGATCGCTGTCTGGTTGACGGGCTCGAGTTTTCGGTTGAGCGACGATCCCATCTGTGTATTGCCGGGCCTAACGGGAGCGGCAAAACAACTGTTCTCAAGGCCGTTGCATCTGGTGATTCGCTTGCGTATCCCGGACTGTTGTTTGCTCCCGATCTTCGGATCGGTGTGTTGACCCAACATGTCGAGCTTGATCAATCAGGCACGGTGCGTGATCTTCTCGAACGTGAAGCGATCAAGCATGATCTCAACACCCACCAAGCGTTTCAACAGCTCTTGCATACCGAGCTGGTGGTAGCAGACGACCTGACGCGCCCGGTGTCATCGTTGTCGGGTGGCGAACAACGGCTCCTTCAGCTTGCGATCTTGTCGTGGACACCGGTGGACCTGCTCGTCCTCGATGAGCCGACCAACTATTTGTCGTTCGAATTTGCAGAACGCCTCGAAGACGGACTTCGGATGTTTGAGGGAGGCATCGTCTCGGCATCCCATGATCGTTGGTTTTTGGAGCACGTTCCTACCTCGATCATCGAGCTTGGTTGAACGGCGAGATATGGGCACTACTCGATTGATCTCGATTCCCCGCAACCGGGCGTGGCGGTTTTTATTCAGCGCGCTCGTCGTCTCGTCGATCGGTGACCAGTTCACCCGGATTGCTCTCTTTGCTCGGGTATCTGCTGAGCACGGCGGTGCCATGGCCTTGACCGTGGTGGCGATTGCCCAGGCGGTTGGCAGCCTCATCAGCGCACCTATCGGTGGAGTGCTCGCTGATCGGGGCCATGGTCGCCGACTTCTCATGTCCCTTGACGCAACGAGGGCGGCGGGCCTGGTGGGTGTCGCGTTCAGCTCCGGCATAGCTCCGGTCGTGGTGATCGCCGCGGTGTTGGCTGCCTGCTCTGGCGCCTACACCTCGATCGAGGGCGCGCTCGAAGCCCGACTCATTCCCGATGAATCGGATTTGGCGCTGGCCAACTCGGCTCGGGGTGCTGCCTTCAAGCTGGTTGCTGCGGTTGGGCCAGCCCTCGCCGGGATGACGATCGCCGCGGTGGGATCACGCTCGGCCTTCTTGGTTGATGCTGTGACCTTTGTGGCAGCGATTGGGCTCGTGTTGGGAATCGGTCGACGTCTCGAGGTGCCCACTCACCGGTTGCCATCAGCCGGCAAGCAGGGCGGATTTGGTGAATACCGGGCTGGACTGCGAACGATCATCAAGGTGAGCGAGCTGAGGATGGTTCTCATCGCCTTTGGTGTGATCGTCCTCATCGTCGGATTCCAAGGCCCGGCCTTGTTTGCCCTGGTCGATAGTCGTTTCGATGAGGGAGCCCGAATGTTTGGTCTCTGTATGGCAACCCTCAGCGCCGGTTCATTCATTGGGGCGATCGTGTTGGGCAAGCGACCCACACTGATCCAACGAGGGGCAACCATCGTGTATGGGGCCATGATCGTCGACTCGATCGCTTTGGTGGGATTTGTCTGGAGTGATTGGCCGGCGATCAATCTTGTGGCCATGTTCGTGATGGGTGGGATCTCAGCGGTAGCGGTGGTGGTGATCCGGTTTACCGTTCAGGCGCGGGCACCGCGCGATGCCACTGGCCGTGCTTTGTCCTTACTCGACCTGGTGAGCCGTCCGATGGAGTTTGTCTCGTTGGGGTTGTTCTCCCTGTTCTTGGTGGTGGTGTCCAACCGGATGATCCTGTTCGGCTCAGCAGTGGTGGAACTTGTCGTCGGTGTGACCGGTGTGGCGATCGCATCACGGGCTGCTGGTTCGATCGGCTCAACCACCGCCGAACATCGTGTCAGGTCACGCCGTCGTGCAAGGTGAGCCTGCAGGGGCAATCTTTGGCGGCCAGGGCTGGAGAGTAGGGTGGCTCTATGGCTCGCCAGCGATCGTCGAGTGCCGGTTTTACGGCCACCGTGTCGGCGATCACCGACGCGTTTGGCGACCCAACTCGCCGCTCGATCTATCTCTTTGCGCGAGATGCTGAGGCCCGAGATGGTCGCGGAGTGACCGCCAGCGAAGTTGCTGATGAGGTTGGGGTGCATGCCAATGTGGCTCGACGCCATCTCGACAAACTGGCTGCTGGCGGCTATCTCGCTGTCGGTGTCGAGAAGGGGCTCAAGGGTCGTGTTGGGCGGCCATCCAAGCGCTATCGCCCCGCTGCTGAGCCACGAGATGCTGTGCCGGTTCACACCGATGATCTGGCCTTGGTCTTGCTTGGTCGGATGGTGTCGGCCATGCCGGCGGACCAGGCCGAGATGGTGGCCGAAGAGGTCGGCGTCGACTATGGGCGATCGCTGGCCGCGGCGCTCAGCACCGATGGTCCCGATCAAGAGGTGCGCTCGATCCGTTCGGCAGTACAAGCGGTGGTCGATGCCCTCACCGCTCATGGTTTTGCTGCTCGGGCTGTCCGCCAGCACGATCGCTTCCACATCATCAACCAAAACTGTCCCTTTGGCGACCTGGCGGCCGAGCACCCGGTATTGTGCGCCGTCGATCGGGGATTGGTACGGGGCATGCTCAGCGGATTGACCGCCGATGAATGTGCTGATGTCGCTGTTGGTTCGAGTCGAGCCGATGGCGACTCGATTTGTTCCACCCTGGTTTAGGGTGTGTCTGGCCGCGGGCAGATCAACCCGGCCACGATCGTGTCGAGACCCGAATCGTGAGGCAGACTCACACCTATGACTGAGCCTTCTCGTATCGAACGCATTGGAGTTGTCGGCTGTGGCCTGATGGGGTCGGGGATCGCTGAGGTGTGCATCCGGGCGGGGCTCGATGTCGTGGTCCGGGAAGTCAATCCCGATGCCGTTGACGCTGGCCGGGCTCGCTTGATGAAATCGCTCGATCGCGGTATTCGGGCCGGCAAGCTCACCGAAGACGAGCGCGATGCTGCCCTGGGTCATCTGAGCTTCACCACCGACTATGAGGCCTTCGCCGATCGTCAACTTGTTGTCGAAGCGGTGATCGAAGACGAGGCGATGAAGACCGAGATCTTCACCCAGCTCGATGCCCACGTGGCTGACGAGTCGGCGATTCTGGCCAGCAATACCAGCTCGATCCCGATCATGAAGCTGGGTACCGCGACCCAGCGGCCAGGTCAGGTTGTTGGGATCCACTTCTTCAATCCGGTGCCGGTCCTTCGCTTGGTCGAGCTGGTGCCCAGCCTTTTGACCTCCGATGAGACCGCCCAACGGGCTGAAGCTTTTGCTGCTGATGTTCTCGACCGGCGAGTGGTTCACAGCCAGGATCGGGCCGGGTTCATCGTCAATTATCTTCTGGTGCCCTATCTCTTGTCAGCGATCCGCATGATGGAATCAGGGTTCGCGTCGGCTGACGACATCGATGTTGGCATGGTCGAAGGGTGTGCCCACCCGATGGGGCCGCTCCATCTGACCGACCTGATCGGGCTCGACACCACCCTGGCGATCGCTGACAGTCTCTATGAAGAGTTCAAGGAGCCCCTGTATGCCCCGCCGCCGCTCTTGTCGCGGATGGTCGATGCTGGTCTGCTGGGCCGCAAGGCTGGACGCGGCTTCTTCGACTACCGCCGTTAGGGGAGTGTGGTGACCGATCGGATTGAGCGCCTGACCAACCTTTTGGCGCTCCTGCTCGAAACCCGTCAACCGCTGAGTTTGGTCCAGATCGCCGACCAGCTCGATGGCCAGTATCCCACCAAACCAAACGCTCGCCGGGCCACCTTTGAGCGGGACAAGGCCACCCTTCGTTCGATCGGGGTGCCGATCAGCCAAGAGATCGTGTCGGGAGATGAGCACGCCGGCCAAACCCGGTATTGGATCGATCGATCAACCTATGAAATGGGCGATATCGGGCTTGAGGTTGACGAGATGAGAGCGCTTCAGGTCGCCCTGGCCGCCACCCGGCCGGGATCACCGATCGGTCAAGACGCGCTGTGGAAGCTCGGTGGCGAAGCTGGTGGTGTCCGAGCAGCGATTGCCGCCACGGTCCCTGATGTTGATGCCTTGCCAACCTTGCGAGAGGCGATCGTCGGCCATCGTCCGGTGGCGTTTGACTATCGGTCGGTTGAACGAATCGTTGATCCGTGGGGGCTCTTGCTCACCGATGGATTCTGGTATCTGGCCGGTTTTGATCGCACCCGTCAGGCGCCGCGCACCTATCGGGTTGACCGCATCGAGGGGGAAGTTGCCGTGCTCGACGGTCCGGCTGAGCCTCGCCCAGATGGGTTTGATCTGCGTCAAGCTCTGCCGTCGGATCCCAAGCTGATCGGGGTGAGCGATCCCAGCGAGGTCGCCCAGGTGTGGGTGTCGGCTTCTCGGGCCCCGTTGGTGGTTGCTGAGGTTGGCGATGACCGGGTGATCGAGAAGCGCGATGATGGCTCGGTGGTGGTCGAGGTGGTGTGTGCCAACCGGCCGGCGTTTCGCTCGTGGGTGTTGGGCTATGTCGATCAGGCCGAAGTGCTCAGCCCGCCGGCGGTGCGAGATGAGATGATCGCCTGGCTTGAGGCGGTGGCATCATGACTCGGCCCGGTCCCCGCAATGCTGAAGATCGGTTGCGGCGGCTCTTGGTGATCTTGCCCTGGCTGATGGAACGAGGCCAGGTGCCGGTGTCGGAGGCCGCGGCCCGCTTTGATCTGACCGATGATCAGCTGGTGAGCGAACTCGAACTGGTGGCGATGTGTGGTCTGCCGCCCTTCGTTGACGAGATGATCGATGTCTTTGTCGATGAGGGCATGATCTATGTCGGCATCCCTCGGCTGTTTACCAAACCCCTGCGTTTGACAGCCACCGAAGCCTGGTCGTTGCTGTCGGCCGGTCGGGCGGCGATGGCGCTGCCGGGGGCGGATCCCACCGGTCCGCTCGGTCGGGGATTGGCCAAGTTGGAAGCGGTCGTCGGCGATGATGATGCCGGCGAGGTCGCGATCGACTTTGGGCGCTCCGATCTGGTCGATGAGATCGCTGCCACCATCGCCAAGGGTGATGAGCTCAAGATCGAGTATTGGTCACCATCACGCGATGAGGTGACCATCCGGGCCATCGTGGCCCGCCTGGTGTTTGCCGATCGAGGGCGCTGGTATGTGATCGCTGACGATGATCGTTCCGGAGAGCAACGAACCTTCCGTATCGATCGCATTCGTTCGATCGAGCCGACCGGTCGATCCGTCGAGCCCTCCGATGAGCTTCCCGCCCTCGAGACCTGGTTTGATGACTCCTCGGTGCGTCGAGCCACCCTCGTGTTGGCGTCCGATGCTCGCTGGGTGATCGAGCGCTATCCAACCGACAGCGTCGGTGAACCCGATGCTGATGGGTGGGTTGAAGTGGTCTTGCCGGTCTTCACCGATGCCTGGCTGGCCCGATTGGTGGTTCGCCTTGGACCATCGGTGAAGGTCATCGAACCCGATGACCTGATCGGCGTGGGGCGCGATGCCGCTGCCGCCATCTTGGAGCGTTATCGCTCGTAGCGCTGGGCCAGTTGGGATCTGGTGGTGATCCCGTGATCGCTGAGCAGGAGGGGAAGGATCTGGGCGGTGGCTCGGGCATCGTAGCGGGCATCGTGGGCTCGTTCGATCGTGATGCCGTAGCGATCGCACACATCGACCAGGCGGTGAGAGAGCTGGCGGTCGGGGTCGAGGCGGCGAGACAGCTTGAGGGTGCAGAGGCGGGGCACCTCAGGCAAGACCACCTGGTGGGTGTTGGCCAGCTCGACGATAAAGGGCCAGTCGAAACCGATGTTGTGGGCGGTGACCACCGTTCCGTCGAGGCGTTGGGCCAGCTCAGCAGCCACTGTGGCTGCTGGGGGAGCGTTGCGAAGTTGCCACCAGCTCAGCCCGTGGATATCGCTCGGGCCGATCTTGGTCCATGGCCACCGCACCTGGATGAGCGATGACCATTCGTCGATGATGACACCCTGGTCGACCGTGGCGATCGCTACTTGGAGCACTCGGTCGGTGGTGTGGTCGAGGCCAGAGGTTTCGACATCGATGACGGCGAAGCGGGGGAGATCCACATCACCAACCTAGACCGGGGGTGTGACGCGCGTGAGGGTGGGGTGTGTTTGGGGTGGTCCGCCGACCGATGCGGGTCGAATGATCGTCGGTTCTCGTTGGATTCTAAGGATCTCCAAACCACATAGTTGCATATGCAACTAAAAAGTTAGTTGCATCGGTGTCATTTGCCCCATTTGATAGCCCTCATACACCAAGGTTCTGTTCGCAGTCGGCGGGCGGATCCACGACTACAAAGGACTATTCATGACCAAGTCAGAACTTATCGATGCGATTGCCCAGGCTGCTGGCGTGACCAAGGCTGATGCCGAGCGGACCGTTGGCGCATTCTTCGACGTCGTCGTCGACAAGGCCAAGGCTGGCGAGAAGGTGTCGTGGCCGGGATTTGGCTCGTTTAGCACCACCAAGCGCGCTGCCCGTACCGGCCGCAACCCCCAGACCGGCGAGACCGTTCAGATCAAGGCCTCGACCGCGATGAAGTTCTCGGCCAGCTCGACCCTGAAGGCTGCGCTCAACCCCAATCGCTGATCACACACGCCACAACGGCGTTACACACATTTGAGATGGCGGTGGCTACTGGCCACCGCCATCGGTGTTTTCAGGCTCAGCTCATCAGGACCGGTTCACTCAGATCGAGTCGATGCGAGCAAAGGCTTCAGCGGCACCGCACCCGTGGGGTAAGCCGATGGCGGCCAATCGATCACGAATGGTCTTGGCAAACGTGGCGAACTGGGCATTGTTCGCCGCTCCCATCGTCGATTCATGCTGGCTCACGTGGGCAGCCAGGGCATCGATCTTGGTCTCAACCCATGCGGTCACGTCTTCGAGATGGTGAACGGTGTCAGCCTCCCACAACAAGAGCGTCTCGGGCCGGTGAGGCGCCAGGTTGAGATCGGTAAAGAAATGGGGATCACGGGCAGCGACGATGGCCTCGACGACGATCTCGCCAGCGTGACGATGGTCGGGATGAAGGCGATAGCGCTTCCACGGATCGTGGCCCAAGACGACCTGGGGACGAAGACGACGAATCTGGGCCACAACATCCCTGATGGTCTCCCGGTCGGCTGACAGCTCACCATCGACGCGGTTGAGGAAAATCACCTCGCCGGCATGATCTCCCGCCACTCGCTGGGCAGCTTCACGCTGTTCGTGCTGGCGTTGAGCCACCAGAGCGTTGAGATCAGCGGTGGGGTCCCAGGTGCCCTTGGAGCCATCGGTGCACACCAGATGGTGGATGACACAGCCTTCAGCAGCCCACTTGGCCAGGGTGGCGCCACATCCAAACTCAACATCATCGGGATGGGCGCCAATCGCCAACGCCGAGGCGGGAACAGCCAGATTGATCGAGATGTCTCCCGATGCCGGGGTGAGCGGCTGGCCAGGATCGTTGGCATCCATCACACCAGGTTAGACAGAGCGGAGCGTGGCCGCGGGAGAGGTTCGCCAGGCATGAGTGGCGCTCGCTACGGTGGCGGCATGGTTTCGCCCAACCTGGCTCTCATCGTGTGCTGCTGTAGCGGTGCTCATGTGGTCACACCATCGGTTGATGGAGAGGTGGGGAACTGATGGACACGATCACCACCGGCGTGGTCGGCCGACCGTGGCGGGCATCGATTACCCCATGGGGAGCGATCGAACCGTGGGGATCGGATCAGCAACTTGAGTGGTATGTGGCTGCTGAAGACCGCTGGCATATTCCTGGCACCGATACGACCATTCGGCAGCATCGTCGAGATCACACCCCAGTGGTGGACACCCGACTGAGGGTTCCCGGTGGCGACATTGTCCAGACGATCTACTCAACCGCCGATGCCGGTGGGATGACGGTGGTCGAGTTCGCCAACCGGTCACCGGTGCCGGTGGTGATCGCGCTCAACCATCGCGATGTCCTCACCGATCGCCCGATCGAGGATCGTCGGGTGGAAGGCCTCGACCTGCCCGAAGGGGCGTTCTCGATGCCGGTCAGCCATGGTGCCGCGGTGCGAGTGGCGCTCGTCCATCAAGGGAAGCGTCGAGGACGGATTCCGGCAGAGATCGCGTCATCAGCTGAGGTGGTCAAGGGCTGGTCAGCCACCCTGGGTCGAGCCAGCCGTCTTCGTCTGCCCAATCCAGCGTGGACTGATGCGATCTCGTTGCTGCGCAGTGAGCTCTTGTTAGTCGGCTTGCCTCCGGTTGGCGACGATCCGGCGGGATGGGTGATCGGGTTGGGTGAACTGGTGCGGTTGGGGGAGCCGATCGATCCCTGGCTTGACGAGATGGTGGCCGCCATCGCCCAGATCGGTCCCCAGGCCGGATGGCGTGAGGATCGGGCTCTCGATGCTGCTCGACGGATTCTCCTGGTGGCTGACGAAACCCGCGCCCTCGGTGATCTTGACCGGATCATCGCTGGACGACAGTCGAGTACTCGTCCCGATGTTGAGCCCGATGGTGTGGCCCTGATCCCCTGGGTGGAGCGCTATCTGGCCACCGAGGGTGCCTTGGCCCCAATGGGGATACCCCGGTCGTGGTATGGCAAACCCGTTGAGGTCTATGGCTTGCCAACCCGGAACGGCTCGGCGGTGTCGTATGCCCTGCGCTGGCACGGAGCCCGTCCAGCGATCTTGTGGGAACAATCTGGCGCACCGATCACCTTGTCGTCGCCGGTGATGGCCCCAGAGTGGACTACCACCGAGAGCGAGGGGGAGGCCCTGTGGCCGCCCCCACCAGCCCAGTAGATCTGCTCGACCTGTGACCCGATCCATCAGCACTGCCCACACCGAGCTGAGCGTTCGCAACTATGCCAGCTATGCCACCACGGCCTTCTTTATCGGCTTGGCCAGTGTCGCTTTTGGTGCATCCGATCTGATCATGGTGGCCCCAAAAGGGCTTGAGCAGAGCGCTGCGGTGGCAGCTGGCGACCTCATCGTGGTCGGACTCTTCGCCTTCCTCTTCGGCATCACTGACTTCTTCGCTGGTCGGCTGGCCATGGTTGAAGGCCAGCACCAGACCTCTCGCCATCTTCGGGTGTTGGTGGCGGTTCTGGCAGTCCTCATCGTGGTCAGCCAGATCATCGCTGTCGTGTTGAGCATCCCTCTTGATCGTCTGCTCGAACTGGGTGGACAAGACACCAATCTCATTCCTCTCATCGGCGACTATGTGTCGGTGCGCCTCTACGGTGTCGGGCTCTATATCGCCTATGTGGCAGCCAACGAGGCCCTCAAAACCTGTGGTCTCAAGCAGGTCGCGCTGATCATCTTGATCGGCGGCGTTGGGGCCAACGTGGGTCTCGACTGGTTGGTGCTCTATGGCCCCTTCCAGGGCTGGTTTGCTTCGCCGACTCAGGCGATCGCCTGGGTCACCATCGGTGTGCAACTCATGATGGCGGTGGCCAGCGTTGCGGTCTTCGTTCGTCAGATCTACCACCGAGACGGTCGGCTTGGCCCCTTTTCTCGTTTGGCGTTCTCCCGCACCCTTTCGCAGGCGATCCGTGTGGCGCCGGGCATCGGTGTTCGCCATCTCAACGACTATGCCGGTGCCATCGTGTCCTTGTTCGTCGTCGGCACCTTGGGGGTGCAGGCGCTCGCATCGTTTGCTGTGGCCGCCAAGATCTACACCATCTTTGCCCGGGTGCCCCAGGCCTGCGTGAGCGCAACCTTCGTCTACTACGGCTATGAGGTCGGCCGGCAGACTCCGCCACGACAACTCGCCTCACGGGCTACCCAGATGGTGCGCTACACCACGGTTCCAACCGTGATCGCCGGGGTGATCGTTGTTGGCTTGTCGCCGTGGCTGGTCATTTGGTTTGGTAGTGATGAGATCGACCGGAGTCTGGCGATCTGGTTTGTTGCCGCCTTCATGATCCTGGTCCCGCTCTATATCGTTGCGGCGTCCTATGGGGAGCTGCTGACCATCCACCAGCGTGGCGGGGTGCTGTCTGCTGTGTCGGCGATCAGCACCTGGGCGATCGTTGTGCCGATCACCGCTGTTGGGGTGGTGGTGTTTGAGCAGCCGGTGGTAGCAGTTGGCCTGGGCGGTGTGATATCGACCGCGTTCGAGGTGTGGAGATTCAGGCGGGCTCTGCGACGCGACCAGTGGAGTGATCCCCGGCCGGCGATCAGCGCTGAGCGTGATGGTTAACGTCGCCGGTTGATCTCAGCGATATGGGCTGGACCGATATCGCAACAGCCACCCACCGCGCTGGCACCAGCAGCGATCCAGCGGTCGACGATGTCGGCATACTCCACCGGGTCGAGATCGATCCGTTGGGCCTCGTCGAGCTTGGGCGTGTCGCCGGGCGCATAGTTGACCCCAACATGGGTGAACCCGTTGGCGTAGGCCCCAAACGGACGGTCAGCATGGCGAGCCAAGACCTCGACCGCCGCGCTGATCGCCTCAGGGGCTGAGCAGTTGACCAAGATTCGTTCTACTGGAACATCCCAGCTAGCTACGGCAGCACACGCTTCAGCGAGCGGTTCGCCACTGCGAAGCCGGGCCGTGGTGTCATCCATCACCGACCAGCTGACCCAGATCGGCACCTCAGCTTCGGCAGCACCACGCGCCGCCGCCCGAGCCTCGCTGATCGAACTCAGGGTTTCGCACAAGATCAAGTCGATCGCTGGGGCTTGGAGCTGGGCGGTCTCGGCATAGGTCGGCCATAACTCGTCATAGGGCAAGGCGAGGTCACCCCGATACGACCAGCGATAGGGCGAGAGGCACCCGGCGATCAGCACCTCGGATCGCCCCGCTGCCGCCCGAGCGGCAAGCGCTGCCTCACCGGCTTGGCGTTGCAGGATTTCGTAGTGGTCTTCCATGCCCGCCGGGCCAAGACGGCATCGAGTAGCTGAGTAGGCATCGAGCATGACCTGGGCCGACCAGATCGGGGTCGGCTCACCGGATGCGAGGGCGACGAGTTCGTGGCCGGTCCCACCGTCGAGAAGAATCGTCATACCCTCAGCCTGCCACCAAATATAGGCTGACACGATGATCCCCTCGATCAATGCCTTCAAAATGCCCACCGCTGGTGGATGTGCAGCCAAATGGAGCCCAGTCCTGCTGCGCAAGATCGTGTCCGATGTGATGGCATCCGATGATGAGAATCTCTTGGTGGGCCTCGCTCCCTTCGATGACGCGGCGATCTATCGGATCAGCGATGACGCTGCCCTGGTGTCGACCACCGACTTTTTCCCTCCCCTCGTACCCGACCCAGCCGACTTTGGCGCCATCGCTGCTGCCAACGCCTGTAGTGATGTGTTCGCCATGGGCGGCCGAGTGGTGGTGGCCCTCAATGTGGCTGCCTTCCCCGAAGACTTCCCGCCCAGCGCGATCGCCGCGATCTTGACCGCCGGGGCCGAGACCGTGGCTGCTGCTGGCGGGGCAATCGCTGGAGGCCACACCATCCGCAACCCTGATCCGCTCTACGGCCTGGCGGTCCAGGGGATCGTCCACCCCGATCGGATCTTTTTGAAGTCGGGAGCTCGTACTGGCGATGTGGTGATGGTGTCAAAACCGATCGGGACCGGGATCTGTTTGGCAGCCGGATCCGACAATGATCGCCAGGTGGCGATCGAGGGAATGAAAACCCTCAACCGGGCCGCGGCCGAAACCCTGATCGAGCTCGGTGATGCGGTCCATGCGGTCACCGATGTGACCGGTTACGGCCTGGCTGGCCACGCGTGGGAAGTTGCCGAGCGCAGCGAAGCTCGCATCATGATCCAGACATCGGGTCTGGTTGCCTATCCGGCAGCGGCCGAGGCTGCTGATGACGGAGTCCGCACCGGTGGTGATGAGCGCAACCGGGCGTATCTGTCGGGCTACCTTCACTCCACCGCTCCAGCTGGTCCCGAAGCGTTGTGTTTTGATCCCCAAACCTCGGGTGGACTCTTGGCGGTCGTTGATTCGGCGGCGGCTGACACCCTGGCTGGAGCTGGGTTCTGGCGAGCCGGTGAGGTGGTCGACGGCGAACCCGGCATCGTCCTGGTCTGATCGAGCGCAACCATGGCCCGTCGGGTTGATCCCAGCTTTGACCTCGAAGATGAACTGTGGGCTCAGGGCTGTGAGACGATCGTGGGGATCGATGAAGTCGGCAAAGGGGCCTGGGCGGGACCTCTGGTGATCGGTGCCGTGGTGGTGCCCCGTGGCGACCTGATCGCTGGAGTGCGAGATTCCAAGGCAATGACGCCACGAGCTCGCGACGACGCCTATGACCGAATCATCGAGTGGTGCCTCGACTGGTCGATCGGGGAAGCCAGTGCCACCGAATGTGACGAGCTGGGCATGGCCGCCGCTCAGAAACTGGCGTGTCGACGGGCGATCACAGCCCTGTCAGTGATGCCAGATGTAGCGATCAGCGACGGCACGTGGGACTTTGTGTCGCCCCTGGTGCCTCGGGTTGAGATGCGCGTCAAGGCCGATCGTGATTGTGGGTCGGTGGCGGCGGCCAGTGTGGTCGCCAAGGTCAGCCGTGATCGTCAGATGGTGGCGTGGTCGCAGAGCTATCCCTATTGGTCGTTTGAAGGCAATAAGGGGTATCCCTGTCCAGCTCACATCCGGGCCCTCCACGGCCATGGGCCATCGGCGATCCATCGCCGGTCGTGGGCCTTTATGGACAACCATGTTCATTGGTCGGGGAGCCGACGTGTCGTTCGGGGCCAGATGCCGACCCTGTTCTAAGACCTTGTTCTGATGGCCGGTTTAGGCCGATGGCGCGATGGCATCGCCAGGCAGGTTGCCATCGGGATAGAGCAGATCCTGGAACCGACGCATCCCCTCCAACCAGCGATCCCGATCGGCAGCCTTGCGCTGGGCATAGACCGCAACATCGGGGTGGGGGAGCACCAAGAAGCGTTCATCTCGCAGGGCGTCGATGCACTCAGCAGCCACCTGGTCGGCGCTGAGTACCCCATCGATGGTGGCCACATTGTCAACAATTGAGCCGTCGCCGTCCCGGCTGGGGTCATAGTCGGGGCTGTTGCGCACGATGGCGGTATCGACCGCTTGGGGGCACAGCACCGAGACTCGAATGCCCTGATGATGGTGGGTGATCGCCAGCCAGTCGGCCAAGGCGATCGAAGCTGCTTTGGTCACCGAATAGGCCATCGAACCGATCTGGGTCAACAATCCAGCCGCTGACGAGGTGTTGAGCAGGTAGCCCTCACCGCGGGCGATCATGGAGGGCAAGACCGCTCGGGCGGCATAGATGTGGGCCATGACGTGGACGTTCCACATGGTCTGGATGGCTTCGTTGGTGTCTTCAAGACCGGCGGTGGTGACGAAGCCAGCATTGGAGACGAACACACCGATGGGGCCGTGGGCCTTTTCGGTCACCGATACCAGGCGGGCGATATCGGCTTCCTTGCTGACATCGACGACGATGTCGGTGCCGTCAACCTCGGAAGCGACCGCGGCAGCGGCCTTGCCGTCTCGATCGGCCACCATGATGTGGCGAGCACCAGCTTGGTGGGCAGCCCGACACAGGGCTGCCCCGATCCCTGATCCGCCGCCGGTGACGACGACAACCCTGTTGGTGAGTTCCATGGAGTGATCGTAGAGGATGGCTGAGTTGGGGTTGGTACGGGTCGCGCTGTGGCGGCCGATGTGGGGCAGCAGTGGTTACCGCAATGGGGTTGACCAGAATAGTCAGTAGCGATATATTGTTATGTAACGACATATCGCTGTGAGTCAGTTGGGCTCACGTGACAGAAAGAGAACTTGTCATGAATCACGATAACGAACACGAACACGGACATCACCACGGTCACGGTGGTGGACAACATGGCCACGGCAAGGGTCACGCTCATGGGCACGGCGGCCACGGTGATAGCCATCACGGTCGCTGCTGTGATGGCGATGGCCCCCACGGTCCCGGCCATGGCCGCTGCTGTGACGGCAATGGGCCTCACGGACACGGCGATCACGGGCACGGCCACGGTCATGGTGGCCACGGTCACGGTCACGGTGGTCACGGTTGCGATGGGAATGGTCCTCACGGGCACGGTCACGGCCACGGACATCATGGTCGCGGTCGAGGACGTCGTGGTCAGCGCCGTCGGGCTCCCCGCGGCACCATCGCCGCTGCCCTGCTGGCCCTCTTGGATGAAGAGCCGCGCCATGGCTATGACATGATCTCGGCACTCAACGAACGCTCTGGTGGACGCTGGATCCCCGGCCCCGGCTCGATCTATCCGACCCTGCGCCGGCTCGAAGAACAAGGCCTGGTCGAATCGACCTACACCGGCGGGAAGCAGGTGTATCACCTCACCATGGATGGTCGTCAACGAGTTGCCGAACAGCGCGAAGCCGGTATGGACGCCCCCTGGGATCATCATGGTCTTGGCAACCGCGGTGAACTCCGGCGTGCGGTCCACGAGATTGATGGGCTGGCGCGTCAAATCGGCCATTCGGGCAACGCCGACCTATCAGACTCAGCGTTGGCTCGATTGCATGACGCTGCCAAGGACCTCAATCGTCTCCTGAGTGACAGCGTCGGTGAGGGCGATGACGTCAGCGAGGACGACGCTCCCGCCGACGACTGATCGACACGATCCGGGTGGCGTCTCGGTTGGTGGTTAGGCACAACAACACCAAAACACCACCCGGATCGGTCATACTCAACCGATGGGCTTTCATCACACACCGATCTGCGGCTGCTTGGCCTATGTGTGGGATCGTTCCACCGATCGTGTCCTGATGGTCCATCGCATCGCTCGGGACCACGACGATCACTTTGGGCTCTACAACGGTCTTGGCGGCAAGCTCGAAGCCGGTGAAACCATCATCGACAATCTTCGTCGCGAGCTGAGCGAAGAAGCCGAGATCCAACTGACGTCATATGAACTGCGAGGCACGATCGCTTGGCCCGGATTTGGGCCCAACGGCGAAGACTGGCTGGGATTCATCTTCCTCGTTGACGGATGGACCGGCGAGATCCCATCATCCAACGATGAAGGCGATCTGGTGTGGGTTGATCGCCACGACGTGGTCACCCAACAACTCCCCATGTGGCCCGGCGACCGCTACTTCCTCCCCCTCGTCTTCGATGACGACCGGCGGGCCTTTCACGGGGTCATGCCCTACTCCAACGGACAGCCCACCGACTGGCGCTACGAACGCCTCTAGCGCGCTCGGTTGACCGGAGTCCGAACGCGAGACGAGCGCCTCTGAGCCCAAGAGACCCAGAGACGCTCGACGCGACAGGGTGATGGCTTAGTTGGCGTACATCTGAAGGGCGCCGCCTTCTTCGGCGAGGCGCTCCAAGAGCGGCGATACCTTCCAATACTCACCACCGACAGTGTCGGAATAGTGGCGAATCCGCTCGACCACCTTGTCCAAGCCCTGCTTGTCAGCCCAATACATCGGGCCGCCGGTATAGACCGGCCAGCCATAGCCGTTGACCCACACCACATCGATATCGCTGCCTCGCAGGGCGATCTTCTCTTCGAGGATCTTGGCTCCTTCATTGACCAGCGGATACATGCAGCGCTCAAGGATTTCCTCGTCGCTGATCTGACGCTGCTCGATGCCCTTCTTGGCAGCGAAGTCGCGGATCATCTGCTCGACCTCGGCATTGGGGATCGGCATCCGGCTGTCGGGGCTGTAGTCGTAGAACCCGCCACCGGTCTTTTGACCCTTGCGGCCCTGCTCACACAGGATCTCGCGGATCGTCGAACTCGACGAGGTCTCTTCGTCCCAGCCGATATCCAACCCGGCGAGGTCATACATGGCAAACGGACCCATCGGGAAGCCAAAGTTGTAGACCACCATGTCGACCTGGGCCGGCGTCGCGCCTTCGAGGACCAACTGGTCGGCTTCATAGGCCCGCTGGGCCAGCATCCGGTTACCGATAAAGCCATCGCACACGCCCGAAAGCACCGCAACCTTGCGGATCTTCTTGCCGATCGCCATCGCTGTGGCGATCGCTGTCGGCGACGACTTCTCGCCCTTGATGATCTCCAGCAGACGCATCACGTTGGCTGGCGAGAAGAAGTGCATCCCGATCACGTTCTCGGGACGAGAGGTCGCCGCGGCGATCTCATCGATATCCAAGAACGAGGTGTTGGAGGCCATGATCGCCTCGGGCTTACAGATCGTGTCGAGCTCGGCGAAGATCTGCTTCTTGAGGGCCATGTTCTCAAACACCGCTTCGATGACCAGGTCGCAGTCGGCAAAGTCGGCTTTGTCGGTGGAGCCGGTGATCATCGACATGCGCTGGGCCACCGACTCTGGCGTCGCCGTGCGAGAGCGCTCATAGTTCTTCTTGACGACCGCCAACCCCCGATCGAGAGATTCCTGGTCGCGCTCGACAATGGTGACCGGAATGCCGATATTGGCGAAGTTCATCGCAATACCGCCACCCATCGTGCCAGCCCCGAGAACACCGACCTTCTCGATGTTCAGCGGCGCGGTATCAGCCGGGAGCGAGGGCACCTTGTTGGCTGCCCGCTCTGAGAAGAAGTAGTAGCGCTGAGCTGCCGACTGCTCACCCAACAGCAACTCGATAAACAGCTTGCGTTCGTGGGCCAGGCCCTCATCAAAGGGCATGGCGACCGCTGCTTCGATGCACTGAATGTTGTATTCGGGAGCCAGGAAGCCCCGGGTTTTGCGGGCGATCTTCTTGCGGAAGTCGGCAAAGAGCTGTTCATTGCCGCGTGCTTCGGCCAGCTTGTCGTCGAGGTCGCGCACCTTGACCAGGGGCAGGTTCTCGGTGATGGCTCGGTTGGCAAAGGCTACCGCTGCAGCCTTGAGCTCATCGTGACCGCCTTCAACCATCTCATCGATCAAGCCATCGGCAGCTGCTTCGGGAGCCTTGACGTGGCGACCCGAGGTGACCATGTCGAGAGCCTTGGGTACACCGACCAGGCGGGGCAGACGCTGGGTGCCGCCACCACCGGGGAGAATGCCGAGATGGACCTCGGGCAAACCAAACTTGGCCGATGAGAGCGCCACCCGGTAATTGGTGCACAGGGCGGTTTCGAGCCCACCGCCAAGGGCGGTGCCATGGATCGCGGCAACCACCGGAACCGGTGAGTTTTCGAGCTTCGCTTGAGCATCTTCGAGGGTGGCACCCTTCATTTCGGCACCAAATTCGCTGATGTCAGCACCGGCGATAAAGGTCCGGCCATCACAGATGAGGACAATCGCCTTGGCACCATCGGCAACAGCGGCATCCACGCCGTCGAAAATGCCCTGGCGAACGTGCCAGCTCAGCACATTGACCGGGGGATTGTTGATGATGAGGAGGGCGACGTCGCCATCGCGCTCGATGCGTACCGATTCGGTAATCTCAGGCATCTCCCCAGTCAACCAAACCGGCGCCGGGCGCGTCTTGTCAGAGCAGGGATGTGGGTTGACTTAGCTGAGTGCCCGGATCAGGCCCTCTTGGACCACACTGATCGCCAGCTTGCCATCGGAGCGATAGATCGACCCGCCGGCAAGGCCGCGCGACGAGGTGGAGGCAAAGGCGTGCTGTTCGTAGAGCATCCACTCATCAGCTCGGAAGGGGCGATGGAACCACATCGCATGATCCAGGCTGGCCATCATCAGATCATCGGTGAGCGATGACTTCCCAAACGGGCGCAGGGCGGTATCCAGCAGGGTCATGTCGCTGGCGTAGGTGATGATGCAGGTGTGCAGCAGGGGATCATCGGGCAGATCGCCGTTGGCCCTGATCCACACCAGCTGGGTCTCGGCGGTGACCCCCGGTTGGAGGGCTGGATCCGGTGGCACATAGCGGGTGTCGATCGGCCGAGGCTGGCTATACCAGTCGCCGAGGCGGTCACGATAGGGCTTCATGCGCTCCTGGAAGGTGGGCAGGGTGTCAGGCGCTGGCACCCCCGTGGGCATCGTTCGCTGCCACTCCATGCCCGGCTCGATGTCGTGAAAGCTGGCTTGGAGGTTGAAGATCGGCTTGCCATGTTGGATGGCCACCACTCGGCGGGTGGAGAAACTGCGCCCATCTCGGATGCGGTCAACGTCATAGAGAATCGGCACCGTGGGATCGCCGGGCCGGAGGAAATAGGCGTGGATCGAATGGACTCGACGGCCGGGTTCATCGATGGTGCGAGCAGCGGCTACCAGAGCCTGACCGGCGACCTGCCCACCGAAGACCCGTTGGCGTTCATCGTGGGGTTGGGTTCCTCGGAAAATATTGACCTCGATCGCTTCGAGGTCGAGCAGAGCGATCAGGTTCTGCAACACATCGGTCATGAATCCATGTTGCCATGGTGTTCGGCCAAAGCGGTCGCCCAGAATCAAGCTCATCAGGTGCGATAGCGTCACCGGGATGGATGATCGCCGTCGACAGATCGCCCTCGACGCGAAAGGCTTTATGCCCGCCGATGAGGGCGACGCGCTCCACGCGGCGGCACTTGAGGCCGGTCGGGCTGTGCCTGGTGCGCCCTGGGTGGAAGTTGGCTCCTATTGCGGTCGTTCCACGGTGTGGCTTGGGGATGCTGCCGAACGTTCGGGAGTGGCCCTGTTTGCCGTGGACCATCATCGAGGATCAGAAGAGAACCAGGCCGGGTGGGAACACCACGATCCTGAGGTCGTCGATCCAGCGACCGGACGGATGGACACCCTGGGGTTCTTTCGGCGAACGATCGAAGCGGCTGGCTTGGATGACACGGTGGTAGCCATGGTCGGGCTGTCGCCGGTGTGTGCTGGTCACTGGTCAACCCCGCTGGGATTGGTGTTTATCGATGGCGGCCATGGGGTAGAACACGCCCGAGCCGACTATGACGGCTGGACACCCCAGGTGGCGCTGGGCGGCACCTTGGCGATCCACGATGTGTTTCCCGATCCAGCCGATGGTGGGCGACCGCCCTATGAAGAGATCTATCTTCCGGCGATCCGCTCCGGTCGCTTTGTGGAGCGTGCCGCAACCGGATCGTTACGCATCCTCACCCGGGTGAGGTGACCTCGACTCGTTTCCCGGGCTTTTCGATGGCCAACAACATGATGGCGGCCATCACCATCGCTGCCGCTGCGACCGCCCCAAGCATGCGAGGCGAGAACTCGTACGCCAAGCCGCCAGCCAAGGGGCCGATCACCCGTCCAGCAGCCATGATCGCTTGGGCATCACCGGCTCGTTCGGCTGGATAGCGAGAGTTGGTGGCCAAGAGTGAGAACGCCGCGGGAAGGGTCATCCAGAAGGAGAATCCCCAGGCGGCAAAGGCGACGATGAAGATCACCTGGTGATACACCGCACTGACGGCGAACACGCTGACAGCGGTCACCACGAGCCAGAGACCACTGCCGCGGCGATGGCCCTTGAAACGGGCAGCAGGGATGCCGGCCAGCGAACCGACCGAAAAGGCCAGCGCGATCGTGGTCGGTGACATCTTGATCAGGTCGCTAGCGATCGCGGCGGAGAAGACCGATACCGCTGAGCTCCCAAAGGTGTAGGCGCCGAGGGCGATCAAGATCACCAGGGCGGATCGTGCTGGTCGGTGGCGAGCATCGCGTGGTGGTGTTTCGATGCTCAGGTTCATCTTGGCGACGAAGGGCAGCGGTGTCAGATAGAGGACTGCCAGCACGATAAAGAGTCCGTCGAGGTTGGAGAGATCGAGGACCGCGGCAGCGAGGGGAGCGGCCAGGGTGCCGACCAGGGGACCGATCATGGCGATATCGCTGACCCGGTCATCGTCGCCAAAGACTTCAGCCCACGACAGCCAGGCGATCAGACCGAGTGAGAGCCCGTTGACAAACCGGGTGGCGGTCACCAAGACAAAGGTGGGGGCCACCACCGCGGCCAGGTTGGCGGCCACGCCGAGGAGGAGGGCGATCACCATGGTGCGGCGTCGCGGGGTGACGTGGCGAGGGATGAGCCATGAGGCGATGACGAAGCCAACCAGTTGGGCGGTGGAGATGATGCCGACCTTGCCGGTGCTGATCGTGTAGTCCACGGCGATGACCGGGACCATGAAGGGGGTGGCGGTGAAGATCACCGCTGAAACCGCGCTGGCGGCCAAGACGGCGAGCGGAACCTTCGGCCGCAGCGAGCTCAGCAGCCGAATCGGGATGGTGAACATGGCCTAGGCGGCTCGTTCCGCCTTCATGTCGGCCAGTGCATCGGAGATCGCTCGGTGGGCGCGGTCTCTCAAGTCGTTGACATCAGCCTTGGTCAATCCTTCGGTGGGGATTGGATCGAGAACCCGCACCTCGGCATCGGTGGTGCCATAGCGCCAGTCATTCTTGACCAGGGCTTCGCGGGTGCCGACCACGGCGAGCGGCAAGATGGGCACCCCGGCCCTGATGGCGATGCGGAAGGCGCCGCTCTTGAACGGTTTGAGCACGCCGTCAGCCGAGCGAGTGCCCTCGGGGAAGATCATGATCGAGACCTTCTTGCTGAGCCGATCGAGGCTTTCGCGCACGACCCGGGCGCCCGACTTCTTGTCGTTACGGTCGAGACGGATATCACCAGCCATCCTCATCGTCCAGCCGACCAAGGGGATCTTGAAGAAGGTGCTCTTCGAGATCCATTTCATCTCAAAGGGAAGCTGAGAGATGAGGATCATGTCGACAAAGCTCTCGTGGTTGGAGATCACCACATAGGGATTGCGGGGATTGTCGGGGATCTTGCCGCTGACCTTGAACTTCCAGAGCGGGTTGAGCTTGTGCAGGATGACCGCGAGTCGGCGGAACCGGTAGCCAGCTTTGTAGCGGGCTGGGTCGTGCCAACGGGTGAAGAGCCAGGTGACAAAGACGGCTGGCACGGTGACCAGGATGCTGATCACCAGGGCGATCCAGGCCCAGATGCTGAGGATGGTTCGACCCAGGTAGGTGGTGGACCAAGATTTCATCGCCGTCAGCCTAGATCGTTGATGCCGGTTACTCCTAGGTACCTGGGAATCAGGTGGGGGAGAGGCGATGCGGCGGAGCAGTAGCTAGGTGTGGGTCGCAGCGATTCGGAGTGGGTGAGCTATCGAGCGTGCCCGTTCCCGTCGGATTACCCGGTTGATGGTGGTGTTTCCATCTCTCGGTCATGTGATCCTGACCATCGGGGTGTCGGCCCAGAGAGGGTCATCAAGGCTGAACTGATCGGGATGCCGAAAAATCGGATTGACCTCAATGTTCAGATCGTCTTGGAGGATGTCCCAGGGTAAGAGCAGATCGAAGGCCCCAGCGGTGGTGACGATAACGATGTCAACGTCACGGGGGAAGTGCCCCGGTTCTCCGTGCCAGCGGCGGGCCCATGAACCAAAGATCCACGCTTGCTCAACTCTTGGCTCATCGGCCAGCATGCGTTGGAGTTGGGGGAGAAGACCGTAGGTGTGGGCCAGGATGCGGCGGAGTTCCGGAGCCCAGGCCAGTTCGGTATTGGGAACCACCAGCTTTGCGGTCCCGGGGGCGTCGATGATGTCAACGATGCCGTGTCGCTGGAGATCGGCAACAGTGCGGCTGGCGGTGGCCCGGTTGGTGTTGGCGAGCTTGGCTAGCTCAGTGATGGTGTGAGGCTCGGGGTCAAGAAATACCACCGAGAGAAGATTGGCTTGGGCTTCAGATCGGAAGATTCCTGCCAGCGGCGGTGGAGCAGTCCTCACGCCTTGCATCATACGTGTACTATAACAGTACGTCAACGTACACTTATCGTACGGCTTGGTAGGACCGGTCCTGGGCCGGGGCGAACAGGCGTGATGCTGGAGATGCTCCAGTGATGGCATCCACCGCCAAGATCACTGCCGCGGTGGTGTAGGACGAATGCTCATCAGCGGGGAAGATCACTTGATCGGGATAGACCAAGCCGGTCAGGTAGGCGCCCGATGTCATCCGATGAGGACGGGTCCAAGCCACCAGATCTGTTGCCGTGTCCAGCTCACCGACAGCGGCATAGCTCAAGGCTGCTTCAGCGGTTTCTGAGGCCGTGACCCAGGGTTCATCCGACACACATCGAACCCCCAACCCCTCCATGGCAAAGGTTGGCCACCCATCAGCCAAGCGATCACGACCAGCCTGATCGGCCAACACCCCGGTCAAGACCGGGTAATACCAATCCATCGCCCAGCGGGTCTTGGGTTCAAAGGCTTCGGGCCGGGTGCGCACCAGATGGGCCATCTGGTCGGCCGCTTCAATCCACTCTGGACGAGCCCGCCCGATCGCTGCCCCCGCCTCGGCAGCATGGCGCAACGAATGCTGGATCGAGCACGTGCCCGCCACCAGGGCATAGTCCCACGGCTGGGCATCCACCTCGACCGCCCACAAGGGCAATCCATCGGCGCGTCGCTGGGCCAACACCCAGTCCAGTGCTCGCTCGACGGTTGGCCAGATCCGCTCCACAAATCTGTCATCACCGGTGCAGCGCCAGTGATGCCACACCCCAGCGCCGATATAGGCGCACACATTGGTGTCGAGCTTGGCATCTTCCACCGTGTCATCAGCTGCCCCATCGGGCACGTAATAGTTATGCCACGCCCCGTCCGTCCGCTGGATATCGGCCAGCCAGCCATAGGCTCGCTCGGCCTCATCATGCAACCCGGCAATGTCGAGCGCCATTGCCGACTCGACATGGTTCCAGGGATCGCAATGGCCACCCGGCCACCACGGGATCATCCCCGATTCGGTCTGCAAGCTGGCGAGATGATGGGCCGATGCCACGATCTCATCAGCCGAGATCACGCCGGGCAGGTCAGGAATCGTGGTCATCGGGCCTCCGGCTTGGTGGCATAAAACACCGCACTCTTACCCAACACCGGGGCCAAGACACGCTCAGCGATCTTCACCGACCGCGGCTGATTGATGATGTCCCACTCCAAGAATCGGCGATACCGGCTGACCAGGGCATGATCCTCATCGGTCACCCCCACCGCGCACTTGAGCCACCAATAGGGCGAATGCAAGGCATGGGTGCGATGAAACCCATCAACCCTCAGCCCCGCGGCGGTCAGCTTGGCCGCCAGCTCGGTGCGGCTATAGATCCGCACATGGCCACCAACCGAGATTGGGGCGTGGTACTCATCGGACAACTTCCAATTGATCGTTTCGGGAAACCACGACGGCACCGTGGCGGCAAACCGGCCTCCAGGGCGCAACACCCGCACCATCTCGGCGATCGCGGTCACATCGTCTTGGATATGTTCAAGCACCTCAGAGGTGATCACCACATCAAAACTGTGGTCGGCAAACGGCAACCGACGGGCATCGGCACGCATCACCCCCATCAGGTTGTCGGCAGTGATCTCGCCATCGACCACCATCGCTGCCAAGGTGTTGCGGGTTTGGACCACCTCATCTTCGGCATAGTCGAGGGCCACCACCTGGGCCCCTCGGCGAGCGCACTCATACACATGTCGGCCAAACCCCGAACCCACATCGAGGACGCGGTCACCGGGGCGCAAGCCCAGGGTGTCAAAACGAATCGTGAGCATGGTGACCGATCAGGTTGAACGAGCCAGGCGTCCATTGACCGCCAACTTGCGGACATTGTCGGGCATGTCGAGCACTTCACGGTATTGATCAACGGTCATCTCGGCGCAGCGCTTCCACGTCCAGCGTTCCAACACCCGCTGGCGGCCAGCAGCTCCCACTCGGTTGCGAGCATCAGGATTGTCGAGGGCTTGGGCGATCGTGGCCGCCAGATCACCGGCATCACCCTTGCGGCACCGGAACACGGTCTCACCATCGGCTCCGGTGACCTCGGGCAAGGCCCCGCCATCGGTGGCCACCAGGGGAGTCCCCGAACACATCGCCTCGATCGCTGGCAGGCTGAACCCCTCGTACAAGCTCGGCACCACCGCCAACTCAGCCTCGGCATAGAGCTCAACGATCCGTTCATCGGGAACGCCGGACACAAACTCGATCACTCCGCCCAGGCCAGCATCCTCGATCAGGTCGAGCGACTTCCCAGGCTTGGGCTTGCCGATGATCGTGAGCGAAAGATCACGCCCCTGATCTCGCAGCATGGTCATCGCCTCAATCAAATACGGGAGTCCCTTGAGGGCCACATCGGCCGATGCGGTGGTGATCAGCCGGCCCGGAATCCGAGACACCTCATCGAGGGGGCGGAACAGGTCGGGATCAACCCCCACCGGAACCAATCGCATGGCTTCCATCGGCACCCCCATGTCGGTATGGATGTCATTGATCGAGTTCTCGCTGACCACCACGACGCGAGGCATCTTGGATGCCACCTTGCCCTGCATCTTGACAAAGCTGTACCAGCGCCCGATCGACCACCGTTTGAACGCATTCGGGGCAGCATCCATTTCGAGCATCCGGTCACGGGTGATCGGATGATGCAGGGTCACGATGGTCGGAATCTTCTTTTCGAGCTGGGCGATTCCATAGCCAAGACACTGGTTGTCGTGAACCAGATCAAACTCGCTCAACCGCTTGGAAAGATGGTCATGAGCCCGAGCGCTAAAGGTCAACGGCTCAGGGAACTGGCCGGTGGAAAACACCGCTGCTTCCAACAGGTCATAGCGGCTCTTGAACTCCCAATAGGCCGGAAAGCGGCCCGGATACTGGTCATTGAACAAGTCGAGGCTCGCCAGCTTGGTGAGCGGCACCCGAGGATCAAGGATCGGATACGGCTGTCCAGCAAACACCTCAACCGAATGGCCAAGATCGACCAGCGCCTTGGTCAGATGACGGGTATACACACCCTGGCCACCCACGTGGGGCTTGCCTCGATAGGTCAGATAGGCGATCGAGAGAGGGGCATCAGGGTCACGACCGGTCCAAGAGGGCATCGGGACAGACTAGCGGGACCGTACCGCTAGGTAGGATTGCGGCCGTGAGCCAACGACTGCCGGTGAGACCACGATGAGGGGATTGGTTCAGCGAGTGGCATCGGCCCAGGTCACCGTGGCCGATGAAGGTGTCGGCTCGATCGGGCCCGGCCTCTGCGTCCTCGTCGGGGTCACCCACGACGACACCGCCGAGATCGCCGACCAGTTAGCCAACAAGATTTGGCATCTTCGCATCCTCGCTGACGAAGACGGGGTGATGAATCGCTCCCTGGCGAATCGGGCTGACAACGGTGAGCCAGCAGAGGTGCTGATCGTCAGCCAGTTCACCCTCTATGGCTCAACAGCCAAGGGTCGACGACCGAGCTGGGTGGCCGCGGCCCGTCCCGACCACGCTGAGCCCCTGGTCGACCGGGTGGCCGACCAACTCCGCCAACTGGGTGCCCACGTGGCCACCGGACGATTCCGCACCGAGATGCTGGTGGAGATCCACAATGATGGGCCGGTCACCGTGATGATCGAGCTCTAACGCCCGGTCACGCTGAGATCACGCCCACGTCGAGAGCTCAGCGCCCGAGCCGGTCGCCGATGTCGACTCACGGCGTCGATGAGCCCACAGCGACCACGCCAACACGGCCACCACTGCAGCCTGCCAGGGCCGATCGCCCAGAGCCCGATACCAGGTGAGACCCGATCGTGGGGTGACCTTGCCCACCATAACCCGACGTTCGCCGATCTCAGAGCGATCGACCAGTCGCCCCGATGGATCGATAAATCCTGAATAGCCCGTCGGTGATGCCTGGATCACCCACCGGCCATTTTCAACTGCCCGGAGCTTGCTTGACGCCACCTGCTGGTTCTGCAAGGTGGTGCCGGTATAGGACGACCCATTGGTTGGATTGATGATCAGATGCCCGGCGCCAGCTTCTCGACCTCGGTCGCCGAAAAACACCTCCCACGAGATCACCACGCCCATCGTGGTGCCATCGGGCAGGGTGAGCACCGATGGATCTTGGCCCCGGATGGCATCGAGTGGGATCAGGTCCATCGGGGCGCCCAATGCTGCCAGCTGGTCACGGAACGGGGCATATTCGCCGAAGGGAACGATCTTGACCTTCTCATACACCCCGGTGATCTCGCCGGTGGGGGTCACGATCACCTGGGCGTTGACAAAGTGGCCATCCACCGGATGCTGGGAAAACTCCGAATCGATGGTGATGCCCACCGTGAAGGGCACCCCAAGGCGGTCAGCTTCAGCAGTGATGGCGTCATAGGCCGAACTGCCATCGAAGGGAGCATCGTTAACGTCGATCCCATTTTCGGGCCATACCACCACATCGATCCCGTCACTAGGTGAGATGGTAGAGGTGGCCGCCAGATGGGCAGCAAACACCTCCGACGCTGGCACATCCAGGGCGTGGGTGCCCTGTTCGCCGCCACCTTGGACAGCGGCGATGGTGAGTGGATCGGCGTGGTCACGTCCCCGTGGTGCCACCAACCCGGCCACGATGACGACCACAACAACACCCAGTGCTGAGAACGCCAGACGCGGCGTCACCGCAGGCGATGATGTCGTTCGTTTGGACTCCACCATGGCGGCCAGAGAGAACCCGGTCTGGAACACCAGCCAGGTCAAGGCGATCACCCCGCCAACCCGGGCCACGGCGAGCAAGGGACCTCCCACCTGGGTAAGCCCCACATTGGCCAGGGGAACACCCCCGAAGGGAAAGCTCAGACGAATCACTTCAGCCAGGGTGTGAGCTGCCGGTCGACCGATCGTTGACCACCGACCCGATGGAGCAGCAGCGGCAGCGATGGCATGGAAGCTGGCAAAGACCACGATGGCGACGACATATCCCGGCGCGGTGAGGAACCACATCCACTGCATTGCCGGTGCAAACCACACCAGGGCAAACACCCCACCAGCGATCGCTTGCTGATGCCGCCGGGTCAGCTGGGTGGTGGCAAGGGCGTAGAGCACCACCGACACGATCGCCAGCGGCCACCACGACCGAGGCGGCAGAGCTGCGGTCATCAGGCCCCCAGCAATTGCTGAGATAAGAAGCCACGCCAGTGTGGAACGACGGCGAGTTGAGGAGCTCAAGATCACTGGATGAGCTCGGCCCGAACGGCGATCACCAAGGTGTCGGGGGCCGATGGGAGCGAGGTGAACAAGGTCAAGCTGGGGATGGCGGTCGGGGCGGCCACCCAGGGATCACCAGCATCGGTGACCACCACCGAACTGACTCGGTAGGTGTAGTCCTGGCCTTGGAAGCGCAGGGTGATCGACTCGCCGGTGGGAACCCGATCAAGTTGGGCAAACACCTTGGTATTGCTGATACTGCTGCCCCCGATCACCATATTGCCGGCCTCGCCGGGATAGGCCGTGCCAGACAGGTGGCCAACTCCGGCCGCCAGGCTGGCATCGCTGACTCCCTCCATGACCGCAGCGGTGATCCCGAGCGTTGGGATCACCAGTGCCCCGACCGGGCCTTCGACCGTGAGGGGAGCCAGGGTGGTCGTCGTGGTGGTCGTGTCGACCACCGAGGTCGACACGTCAGGTGCAGACGTGGTCGAGGGCGTAGGAACTGTCAATCGAGTACCGGTGGTGGTTGGAGCGATCGTGATCGGAGGGAGACGATCAGGTTCATCGTTGGGAACGATGGTCGATGGATCACAGGCCGTGATCAGGGCAAGGATCGCGATCACAGGGGCAACAAGACGAAGATTCATGAACTCAAACAAGATGGTCGAATGGTGTCAACAACGCTAGTCGCCGCTCGCTGGTCACCGACGTTCCCGCGGACATGCCGACACGGCGCGATCTCTGGTTCGATCGGGTGCGAGGAGCGAGGACGATCGGGTGAATTCAACCAGATTGATCATCGTGGACAGCGTTGTGACACGCGTGTCGGAGGAGGATGTGAGCGCGAGCGCTAGGGTAGATCGGCCCTATATCGCTGGGTAGTCCCCCTTTTCCTGCTCTTGGTTTTCACATTCGATGACAGCTCTGCACCCGGATCTTGACGCTGAACAGTCCTATATCGATCACGCCTATGACTGTTTGGAGCGCACCCGCGAAGCGGCCTGGAAGCTGCGCACCCTCAACGAAGCCGATTTGGGTGGGACCTTCCAGGCGCGCTTTGAACGCAATGCCTTCGACGAAGCCCTGATCAAGCGGCTTGCCGATCTTGATTTGGGAACCGCTTCACTCGTATTTGGGCGCATCGATCGTGATCCGGGCCAAGCCAGCGACGATGACCGTGCTGAGTACTCGTTCCATATCGGTCGACTGGCGGTTGCTGACGACGATGCCAATCCGATCGTGATCGATTGGCGGGCGCCGGTTGCCGAACCCTTCTATCGCGCCACCGGACGCGAACCGATGGGGCTCGCCCGACGGCGCCACTTTGCTGTTGACGGTCGCCAGCTCCTGGGCATCGAAGATGAACTGTTCGGCGAAGGCCATCTCGGGGTCGGCCACGATGACGGACTGGCCGAATCGGTCGGACTCCGCGGCTACAGCACCCTGATGGCGGCACTCGAACGCAGTCGTACGGGATCGCTTGGTGACATCGTGGCCACAATCCAGGCTGAGCAAGACGAGATCATCCGCTCGCCCCAAGCTGGGGTGCTGGTCGTCCAGGGCGGTCCCGGAACCGGCAAAACCGTGGTTGCCCTCCATCGGGCGGCGTATTTGCTCTACACCCACCGGTTCCCGCTTGAAGACCAGGGTGTCCTCGTCGTCGGGCCCAACCGGGTGTTCCTGCGCTATATCGAACAGGTCTTGCCCTCGCTCGGTGAGGCCGGTATCGACCAGGTGGTCTTGGCCGACCTCGTTCCGGGGGTCACCTTTGCGCACCGCGATGCCGATCCCGATTCGGAGTTTGCTCAACGGGTCAAGGGAGATTCCCGGATGAGCGCGGTCATCGATCAGGCGATCCGCGACCGTGAACGTCCGATCCGAGAGGATCTGGTGATCCCGTTCCGTTCGGGCTATCTCAAGCTGTCGGTCGACGAATCGGCGCGCATCGTCAAACAAGCTCGCCGACGGTTTCGGCGACACAACTCGGCGCGGCGATGGGTTGACACCGAGGTCTATTCCGCCTTGGCCGATTCGTGGAAGAGCGGCGAGGTTTCCGCTGATGAGGTCCGCGACGAGGTGCGCCGCATCTATGAGGTGCGCTCGGTGTTCGAGTGGATGTGGCCCCTGCTCACCCCAGCTGAACTGCTTCACGACCTGTTTGGATCGACCGCCTTGATCCGCCTGGCGACCCATCGGATACTCCACGAGGACGAAGCTCAGGCGCTCTATCGACCTCGCTCGGTGTCGGTTGATGAGGTCAAGTGGAGCAGTGCTGATGCCGCCCTGCTCGATGATGCCTTCGAAGCGCTTGGACCATTGCCCACCAAGAACGGCACGGTGGACGAAGCTGACGAGATTCGTACCTATGGCCACATCGTGGTCGACGAGGCCCAGGATCTCTCACCGATGCAGCTCAAGATGGTCGCTCGCCGGTCACTCAGCGGATCGATGACCGTGGTGGGTGATATCGCCCAGGCGACCGGGGTGATCCCGCCTCGTCGCTGGGACGATGTCTTGAGATTCTTGCCCGATCGCAAGCAAGCGCGGAAGGTGGGATTGAGCGTCGGGTACCGCATTCCCGCCCAGATCATGGAGATCGCCAACAAGGTGATGAACGCTGCCACTCCGGGACTGGCTGAGCCCACCTCGGTTCGACTTGGCGATGCCGAACCACATATCGCTCAGGTCGACAACCTGGCTGAAGGGGTCATCGCTGAAGTTGAGCAGCTTCGTGCTCAGGCGCCCGACTTGAGCATTGCGGTCGTCGCCGATGATGCCCGTTGCGATGCCTTGTCAGCAGATCTGACCAGGGCTGGCGTGGACCACGGTCGAGTGACCACAACCGGTCTCGATCAGCTTCTCACCGTGGTACCGGTCAGTGTGGTCAAGGGGCTCGAAATCGATGCAGTCATCGTGGTTGAGCCGTCGGAGATCGTGGCATCGAGCACCAACGGGCTTCGATTGCTCTATGTAGCCCTGACGCGGAGCACTCAGCGCCTTTCGGTCGTTCATCACGACGGCCTGCCCGACGCGATGATGTGACCGTAACGGTATGGATGGGGCCTAGCTGGCCACCATGATGCGACCGCTGGCATGAGAACCGATCCCGATATGGCGATCGTCGACCTGGATCGTCATCGTGCCATCGGGAGACATGGCGGTGACCACACCGGTCGCACCCGGAAGGAGTGCAGCTGACTCCAAGAACTCGAGCAGGCCAGGCGTGAACTCGAGCTCTTCAGGAATGCGATGGATGGTAAATGAATCACCGATCTGTCGACTTGACAGGGCAACCAGCTCGGGTTCGACATAGTCGGAGCCCGGAATCGGATTGCCGTGGGGGCAGGTGGTCGGATGATCGAGCACCCGGTTCATCGCTTCTTCGACCTGGTCGCTGAGGACGTGCTCCCATTTGCCGGCTTCATGGTGAGCATCGGCCCAGGACAGTCCCAAGATGTCGGTCAGGAACCGTTCAGCCAGACGATGGCGTCGCACCACTCGGCGAGCCAGGACGAGGCCTTGTTCGGTCAATGAGATCACATCACCGAGAATGACGAGGCCTTCAGCTTCCATTCGTCTGACCATCTCGCTGACCGCAGGTCGGCTGATTTGGAGTCGTTCGGCTATTCGGGCTTGGATGACTTCGACGCCGCTCTCGTCGAGTTCCCAGATCGCGATGCAGTATTCTTCAAACGCAGGGTGGTATCCATCGGCAGCAGGCATACCCCGACTCTAGATCGTCAGCGCCGCGAATCAAGAAAGCCAACCATCACAAAGCATCAAAAAATCGTCGAGGTGTTATGTCAGCATCACATCACCCCGTTGGCGGCAGCGCTCGTGATGGCGGTTTTGTGAACACCGACCAGCCACCGAGGGTGCCGATGATCACGGTGTGGGGAGAAGCCCTAGTCGATCGCATCGTTGCTGCCGATGGCACCGTCGACTCGATTCTGGGCGGCGGACCGTTCACCACCGCCTGTGCGCTGGGTCGTCTTGGCGCCACCGCGGGATTTGTTGGAGCGGTCTCCGATGATGTTGACGGTGATCGGATCATGTCCCGTCTCGCTGCCGATGGTGTTGATCGATCTCGGGTTGTTCGGGTCGCCGCGCCGACCACCACCGCAACAGCCCTGCTCGACCTTGACGGGTCGGCAACCTATCGCTTTGATCTTGACCAGACCTCGGTTGGGGCGATGTCAACGATCCCCATGTCTGGCGCTGACCAGATCATCTTCACCGGTGGGCTCAGCCTGGTGGTCGAACCGCTGGCCGCTGCGATCGAGACAGCAGTAGCCGACCTTGCCGATGAGGTGATGGTGATGGTCGATCTCAATGTGAGACCGGCAGCGATCACCGATGCTGAGACCTATCGTCGCCGCCTCCGCCGCGTGGTCAGCCACACCGATCTGGTCAAGATCAGTACCGATGATCTGGTTGCCCTCGGTGGTGACCGGTCAACAGCGAGCGACCTGCTCAACTGGGGAGCCGCAGCGGTGATCGTGACTGCCGGAGCCGATCCGGTCACGATCATCACCCCCACTGGCACCCGGACCATCGAGATGGCTCCGGTCGAGGTGATCGACACGGTTGGCGCTGGCGACACCTTTGATGCTGCGGTGCTGGCCTGGTGGCAGGCCCACGGGTATGGGTGCGCTACCTCAATCTCTCTTGGTGAGCTCGTTCGAGGTCTAGGACGAGAGCTGGTGATCGGTGATATCGGTCGAGCGGGTATCGATCGCCGAATAGGGCAGACGGGTAAAGAACCGGTCAGCGTGGTCAGCTAGATGGCGGATGGTGAGGTAATTGGTGGTGCCACCGATCGCAGCTCCGATTCCGATCGGGATCAGGCGTCCGAGCGCCGCTAAGCCACGACGAGTGCCATAGCGGCGAGCCAGTGCCCGAGACATGAGTCGATTCGTGGCCTGAATGGTGGCTACCGGAATCCGGTCGTCCGCAGCCACGGTGACCCCGGTACTGGCTGAGTTGAGGGCTCGCGAGAGCTCATCTCGCGCTGAACTGCCATAGATCAAGACCGCCAGCACCCAGGCGCGACGTTCATCGACGGTGGGATCGGATCGGCCGTGGAGGGCGGCCATGGTCAAGACCAGATCACCGGCCCGACCGGTAAACCAGGCCAGTTCAGCCAGGGTGGCCACCAGGGTGGCGGTGGTGCCCACGGCAGGTGCAGCTGCCGCAGCCCCCGCTGCCGCGCCAGCAGCGCCGAGTTCACGTGAAAATGCAGCGGTTAGGGCCTTGATCTTGTCGGGGCGGAGATCACCGGGAAGGGCCGCGGCTCGGGCCTTGGCCGCTTCCCACCGATTGGCAGACACCTCATCGATCGCCGACAGCATGGTGCGGGTGATGCGAGCGGTCGCGGTTGGCCCAAGCCGAGTGAAGAGCCGCATCGCCCACCGGGTGGCAGCATCTTGGGTTCGATCGCGGTATCCCACTCAGCCATTCTCGCCCGATTCCGAGGCTGTGCCACCCCGACCGCTCTGAGGGGATCGGGGCGGCCGGGTACTATCGGCCTATGGCTGACCTTGATCTCTTGCTCGACGATCTGCGCTGTCTGGTCGATGTCGAATCGCCCTCATTGGCCCTTGATGCCCTGGCTAGTTCGGCAGCCAACCTCGCCGACCTGATCGAGGAGCGCACCGGCCGACGACCAGCGATCGTCGAGAGCGCAAACGGTCCCCACGTGTGGTGGCAAGGCAGCGATGACCCAGCAGCCAAGAAGGTCTTGATCCTCGGTCACCACGACACCGTCTTCCCCCTCGGCACCCTGGCCGATCGGCCCTTTGCGGTCGCCGACGGTAAGGCCACCGGGCCTGGGGTGTTCGACATGAAAGCGGGCATTGTGCAAGCCCTTCACGCGGTGGCCTCACTCGATGATGCATCGGCAATTGAGATGTTGTTCACCGCCGATGAAGAGATCGGCTCCCACGCTTCACGTCAGCTCCTTGAAGAGCGTGCCGCAGCGTGCGGGGCGGTCCTGGTGTTGGAGCCGAGCGCACCCGGTGGCGCGGTCAAGACCGGCCGCAAAGGGGTCGGTACCTTCGAGGTCACCATCACCGGTCGGGCTTCCCATGCGGGACTCGAACCCGAAGCGGGGGTCAATGCCCTGATCGAAGCAGCTCACCAGGTGTTGCGTATCGCTGATCTGGCTGATCCCGAGCGAGAGACCACGGTGACCCCCACCATGGCCACCGCCGGGACCGCTGAGAACGTGGTCCCCGCCGAAGCTCGAATCCGGGTTGATGCCCGGGTCCTCGATCCCGACGAAGGGGTGCGGATCGAGACGGCGATGTATGAGCTCACCCCGGTCGATCCTGAGGTGACGATCACGGTGACCGGCACGATCAAGCGGCCCCCGATGCCACCATCGGCATCGCAAGCCCTTATGCCGGTGCTCACCGAAGTAGCTCCCGACCTGGACACCCGGGTTGTCGGCGGTGCCAGCGATGGGAATTTCACCGCAGCGATCGGGGTGCCCACCCTCGATGGGTTGGGAGCGATCGGTGGTGGAGCCCACGCCGATCATGAGTTTGTTGAGGTCGACACCATGGTGGAGCGGGTCGACCTGATCGCCCGCCTGCTCGGTGCTCTGCTTGCCTAGGGCGTGATCACGAGCTTGCCGGCAGCCTTGCGGTCGATCAAGAGACGCAGGGCTGTACTGGCCTGGTCGAGCGGGAAGGTCTGGGACACATAGGGTGACAGGTCGCCGGTGGTGGCCCACTCCATGAGCTGGGTATTGATCTCGGCATGGAGGTGGGGCTGGCGCATGGTCATCGCCCCATAAAACACGCCGATGATCTGGCAGCTCTTCAAGAGCGCCAGGTTGAGGGGCATCGATGGGATGCCGGCGGTGAACCCGATCACCAGGAATCGGCCTTCCCACCCGATCGCTCGCAGCGCTTGCTCCGCGGTATCACCGCCGACACAGTCATAGACCACATCAAGACCTCCACCGTCGGTGAGTTCCTTGGCGCGAGTCTTGAGGTTTTCGGTGGAGTAGTTGATCGTCTCATCGGCGCCTCGTTGGCGACACAAGGCCAGCTTGTCGTCGCTGGAGGCCGCGGCGATCACTCGCGCTCCCATCAGTTTGCCGATCTCGATCGCCGACAACCCGACCGCCCCAGCAGCACCGGTCACCAAGAGCGTTTCGCCAGGTTGGAGCTCGCCCCGATAGCGCAAGCCATACAGGGTGGTGCCATAGGCATAATTCAGCCCGGTCGCCACCTCGAAGGGCATCTCATCGGGCAGGCGTTGGGCGGTGGCTGCCGGAATCACCATCTGTTCGGCATAGGCGCCACCCATCCCCAGCCCGCCGACCACCCGATCGCCGATCGACCAGCCGGTCACCCCATCGCCCACGGCGACCACGACCCCAGCCCCTTCACTTCCCGGAACATAGGGCAGCGGGGGAGTGAACTGGTACGAGTTGGTCAGCATCAAGGTGTCGGGAAAGTTCACCGCTGCCGCCTTGACCTCGATGAGGAGCTCGCCGGTGGCCGGAACTGGGACACTGATGTCCTCAACCACCAAGTCTTCGGGCGGACCAAAACGCTTGCACACCACGGCCTTCATGGTCTGAGCGTAGGAGCCAGCGCCGATTCAGGCCTCATCGGGGCCTCACGTGGAGTGGTGTCCGGTTGCGGCGATGGTGGGCCAGGGTCCGATCAGGTGTGGTCGTAGAGGGCGAACAGGGCAGCGTTGACGATATGGCCAGCGGAAATCCCGGTCACCTCATGGAGTTCAGCGATCGTCCCCGATTCACCGAACTGATCGACGCCCAAGGTGTACTGGCGGGTACCGAGCGCTGACCCGATCCAGGCCAACGAATGACTTGCCGCATCCTGGACGCTGACGATGGGGTCGCCACGCTCATCGGGCGGAATGAGCTCATGAAGATGGCTTGGTGATCTGGTCACCATGGCCGAACGCACCCCGGCGGCATAGCCGCTGCGCCAGTGGCGATAGACGCGCTCCGGACTGGTCAGCAGGATCACCCTGGCGTTCATCCCCTCGCCATCAAGGATCGCCGCCGCCTCGATCGCGTTTGGGGTGGTGGCTCCAGCGGTCACGATCGTCACCGCCGGCCGGCCATCGGGAGCGTGGTCGATCAGGCGATACCCGCCGGCCAAGACCTGAGACTTCAAGGTGTCAGCGCCGTATCGCTCCACAGCGCCAGCAAAGGGGGCCTGGTCGATCGGTCGAGTCGACAAGCGAAGATAGGTGCTCTCGCCGTCGGGCTGGGCGAGGCGCTCGATCGCGTCGCACAAGAGCCAATCGACTTCGGTGGCATACGCCGGTTCCACCGTGCCGATTCCTGGCAGCTCCGCTCCCACTGAGGCGGTGATCGTCGACTGGTGGGCGCCGCCCTCGGGGGCCAGGGTCACCCCGGACGGCGTGCCAGCAACGATAAAGCGAGAGCCGTTGTAGAGCCCATAGATCAGGGCATCGAGCCCTCGCAACACGAAGGGGTCATAGACCGTACCGATCGGGAAGAGCTGTTCGTGATGGTGATCGTGGCTCAAACCCAGCTGGCCCAACAACATGAACAGATTCATCTCACTGATACCCAACTCGATGTGTTGGCCGGTGGGCGAGGGAGCCCACTTCAAGAGTCGGTCGGCCCCGCCATAGTCATCACGTTCATCGTGGGAATAGACCCCGGTCTTATTGATCCAGCCACCCAGATTGGTTGAGATCGACACATCGGGAGCGGTGGTGACCAGGCGTTCGCCGACGCCATCGATATCGGCCAGGCTGGCTAACACCCGTCCAAATGATTCTTGAGTTGAGGCCCGGCCCGTGGTGGTGATCGGTCGTACCTGCGATGGCACGGCGGGAATGGGTCGAGGCTGGCGAGGTGGATTGTTGACCGCGCCGCCGACAGCAGCGCACACCTTGCCGGCATCCGAGTCGGGATCGAACCGATCCCATTCGGTGTCGAGATCGAGTCCCATCCGTTCGCGGACTTCATCGATCTGGTCGGGGGTCAACAAGGCAGCATGGTTGAGCGGGTCGCCGGCCATCGGGAGGCTGTAGCCCTTGATCGTGTAGGCAAATACCACCGATGGACGCTCGGTCTCGCGATCGCAGACATCGAAGGTGTCGCGCAACACGCCAAGGTCATGACCACCAAGATCGGTGACCAAGGCGGCCAGATCCGCATCGTCATAGTCGTCGGTGAACTTGACCACCGCGGCATCGGCCCCGTCGAGGAAGGAGGTTCTTAGGGCGGAACCGTGTTGGGCAAACAGGGCTTGGTAGGCCTCATTGGGCATCGAATCGATGTGGTGCTGCAGAGCATCGCCACCGGGCTGGTTAAACGCAGCGGTCAGACGCGACCCATATTTGGCATCGACCACCTGCCATCCAGCGTGGGAAAAGAAGCTCTTGAGTCGGTCGGCAGCGATATCGGGGATGATCCGATCAAGGCTTTGACGGTTGAGGTCGACCACCATGGTGAAACTCGAGAGGTCACGGGTGGTCGGATCGGCGATCGCTTCCCACACATTGCCCTCGTCGAGTTCGGCATCGCCGACCAAGGCGATGAACCGAGCATCGGGTTGGGGTCCGAAGTGGGCATCGACATAGCGGCGCGTGGCTGCCGAAAACAAGGGGGCCACCGCCCCGAGGCCGACTGAGCCGGTGGAAAAATCGTCGACATCGGGATCCTTGGTGCGCGATGGATAAGCCTGGAGCCCGCCCTGTCGTCGCAGGGTCAAGAGGGCTGATCGGTCGATCTCGCCAGTCAAATACTTGATGGCGTGATAGATGGGGGAGGCGTGGGGTTTGACCGCCACCTTGTCGTCGCCGCCGATGTGGTCGAACCACAACGAGGTCATGATCGACACGATCGATGCCGATGAGGCTTGGTGACCACCGATCTTGATCTCGGCATCGGGACGCTGGTTAGCGACATCGATCATCCGAGTAGCGATCCACAGCACCCGTTGTTCGATCTCTTGCAGGGTGGTGAGACTGGGACGGTTGGTGGTCGGGTCGGTCACAGCCGAATACCTCCGAAGGTGGTCATCGGGTCACCGAGGCCAGTCCAGCCCGTGCTGTCGGGTCGGTCATCGTCGGGGCGGCCGTGCGGTTCACTGGCCGGGATCGAGCTCGATCTTTCCGCCCTGGCCGAGGGTGCCAGTGCGTCGATAGACATCAAGTTTGTGCCGACTGTCGGTGATATCGAGGTTGCGCATGGTGAGCTGGCCGATCCGGTCGAGGGGGCCGAAGGCAGCGTCTTCCACTCGCTCCATCGAGAGTCGTTCGGGCTGATAGGTGAAGAGATCACCCTTGATGTCCACCGTATTGAGCAGCGAATAGTCGTCTCCTCGACGCAACCGGATGGCGACCTCACCGCTGACCGTTGAACCGACCCAGCGCAAGAGCGGTTCGCGCAACATCAAGGACTGGGGATCAAACCAGCGTCCCTCATAGAGCAACCGGCCCAGACGGCGGCCCATCGTGGCGTAATTCTCGAGGGTGTTTTCGTTGTGGATCGCCGTCAGGATGCGCTCATAGGCGATCTGGAGCAAGGCCATACCGGGGCCCTCATAGATGCCTCGTGACTTGGCCTCGATGATCCGGTTCTCGATCTGGTCGCTCATACCAAGTCCGTGGCGCCCGCCGATCGCGTTGGCTTCCATCACCAGATCGACCGGTGAGGCAAAGGTGGCTCCATTGATCTCGGTCGGCCACCCCTCTTCGAAGCGAACGGTGACATCTTCAGCATCGATCTCGACCGCTGGATCCCAGTAGGCGACCCCCATGATCGGGGTCACGATCTCCATCCCGGTCGAGAGTTCTTCGAGGTCCTTGGCTTCGTGGGTCGCCCCCCAGATGTTGGCATCGGTCGAATAGGCCTTGTCGACCGAGTCGCGATAGGGCAGCCCTCGGGTTTGTAAGAAGGTGCTCATCCCGGTGCGTCCGCCGAGCTCGTCGACAAAGGCCGCGTCCAACCAGGGCTTATAGACCCGAAGGTCGGGATTGGCCATCAGGCCATAGCGATAGAACCGTTCGATGTCGTTGCCCTTATAGGTCGACCCATCACCCCACACATCAACCCCGTCGTCACGCATTGCTTGCACGAGGAGGGTGCCGGTGACCGCCCGACCCAGTGGGGTGGTGTTGAAATAGGTGCGTCCAGCGGTGCGTACATGGAAGGCTCCGCATTGGAGGGCCATCAGTCCCTCGCGGACCAGCTCATCTCGGCAGTCGATCAGGCGCGCAGCCTCGGCCCCATACAGCTTGGCCCGATCGGGAACATCGCTGAGATCGGGCTCGTCGTATTGACCCAGATTGGCGGTGTAGGCATAAGGAATGGCGCCCCGTTCCCTCATCCAGGCGACTGCAGCGGAGGTATCAAGACCGCCGGAGAACGCGATTCCAACCCGCTCACCGACGGGTAACGACATCAACACCTTGGACATGACGCCGACACTACTGCGATCGGTTGGCCTTGTCGTGAGACAAGCGACCACGTCGATGACGAATTCGGCTCACTTTGACCACAGACGTGCCGGGGATCGACAGGTGGCTAGCTCGGTCGTGATCGCTGGGTGAGGGCCAACACGCTGAGGGCGGTGATCGCCAGCGCCACCGCCAACTCGACGATCCCGATCATGTGGTAGGGCCAGAGGTCGATGATTCCCACGACTGCGAGCATGACCCCACCGATCGTGCTGATCAGGGCCACAGTGGAGGAGCTGCGCATGAGTTTGACCATGACAATGCCAGCGATGATGAAGGGGATCATGCGCAAGACTGGCTGGGGATGGCTGATCGAGCCGGTCCACCAGGTCGACAGGCCAAGACGGCGCACCGTGGTCCAGATCGCCGCAAACGAGACCGCGGTGGCGCTCCATCCGAAGATCAAGACGATCGACCACCCAAAGGGGATGGCCTCTGGCGGATCCGGCTCGGTTGCCGGGGGAGAAGCGTCTTGGTCATACACCACCAGATGACTCTAGGCGGTGGTGACAACACTGCGGTCAGTCAGCTTGGCTGCGGCGCTACGGTAGGGGTCGTGGTGACCACCCAGTTCGACAAGTTGTCGGTGTTCTATCCGATGTGGAACGAAGAGGACTATGTCGAGCGCGCTATCGAGGTGGGAGTTCAGGCCTGCCAGAAGCTCGTCGAGATCGGAGATATCGCCGACTACGAGTTGATCATCATCGATGATGCTTCCACCGATCGCACCCCCGAGATCGCCGACCGGCTCGTCGCCGCCGATCCCCACGTGAAGGTGGTGCACCATCCACACAACCGCAAGCTCGGTGGGGCGATGAAGAGCGGGTTCGCTGCAGCGACCGGCGATCTCATCTTGTACACCGATGCCGATCTCCCGTTCGACATGGCTGAATTGCCCCGGGCGGTTCGCCTGATGAAGGACTATGGCGCTGACATCATCAGCGCCTATCGGTTTGACCGCACCGGTGAGGGCTCGCTGCGGACGATCTATACCTGGGTGTACAACACCCTGATTCGGTCCCTGTTCGGTGTACGGATTCGGGACATCAATTTTGCCTTCAAGCTGTGTCGTCGTCGGGTGATCGACCGGATCGAGTTGACCAGCGAAGGGTCGTTTATCGATGCTGAGCTGATTATTCGAGCCAGTCGGATGGGGTACAGCATCATGCAGATGGGGGTCGACTACTTCCCCCGTACCCGGGGCGAGTCAACCCTCTCATCGCCGGGGGTCATCATGACGATCTTGAAAGAGATGTGGAGTCTGCGCGGCGACCTGGCCCAGGTCACGCCAGCATCGTGAGATCACGCAATGGCATTGCCCAACCCGCGATGTCATCGGGTGCTGGATCGGTAGAATGGACTATCTTGAACTTTTCTTGTGAGCCGATGTGAATTCTCCTTCTCGAACCTCTCGATCAGCTAATCGGTCGTTGCCGTTGGTGGCTGCAGTTGCCCTGATCGGGTTTGTCGCGGTCTTGAGCGTGATCAGCCTCAAGGGTCGAGATGGGGCATCACCGGTCGGTGCCGCCTCGACGCAGTCAACGGTGAGCGCCGCCAGCTTGGCCACCACCACAGCGGCGGCTGCCACGACCACCAGCACCACCGTCCCACGAGTGCCCCTCGAACGGGAGCTCGCCTCGGGGATGTCGGGTGATGATGTGGTCATGGTCCAGAAACGGCTGGCCCAGATTGGGTTCGATCCCGGTGAGGCCGATGGTCATTTCGGCAGCTTGACGACCCACGCGGTGTGGGCCTTCGAGAAGCTGGTGATGGGTGTTCCGCGATGGAAAGCAACCGGCACGGTCACTCCAGCCTTGTGGGAGAAGATCCAAGACCCGATCGCGATCACCCCCCGTCGTCCTCGGAACGATGGCTCCAACCATGTCGAGATCTATCTGCCCGAGCAGGTGATGGCGGTCTTTCACAACAACCAGGCGGTCTTGGTGGCTCACGTGTCTACCGGTCAGCGGATCAATGGCGCCAACGGGTTCAGCATCGAAGAGTCGTATGAGTATCGCGAGGTCATTGTCATCGACACCGACAACGATGGCCAACCGCTCGATGAACCGGTTGAGAAGCCAGTGGTCGGTCTGGCCTACACCCCACCAGGAGTGTTCAAAGCCCATTGGCGGGTGAGCGGTGAGCGCAAGGGTCCGCTCGGCGTCATGTTCAATCCGATCTATATCAACCAGGGGATCGCCATCCATGGGTCCAGCCAGGTGCCGCTCTATCCGGCTTCACACGGTTGTATTCGGGTGTCTCAATACCTCGGTGAACGCATTGAGCTGGAGCGTCTGATCGATATCGGCAACGATGTTCTGATCTGGGACGGAGTCAAAGAGCCCGAAGACCAGCCCTTTATGGCAACCCAAGCCCAGCTCGATCGACCCGATCCCGACGCCACCACGACCACGACGACGAGCACCACGGTCGCTCCAACGACAACCAAGCCAGCTCCAACTACGACCCGCCCGGCCACCACCACCACGACGACGACCGCAGCGCCGACCACCACGACGACCGTGCCAACGGCAACCAGCGTGGTGCCCCCGACGGTGACCACACCAGCGAGCCCCTAACCTGCTGGCCCTGTGAGTGTGGCGGTGACCGATCTGGTGGTCGCTGATGATCGCACACTGGTGATCCCACTAGGTTGGGGATGGTGAACGAGACTCCCACCCTTGCCGGTCGATTCGCTGCTGATCCTGATCGAGCGGAGCGCTATCTTCTCACCGCCGGTGATCTACGGATCGACTACTCCAAACAGCCGATCGATGACCAGATCATGGCCGATCTGCTCGCTCGGGCTGACCGGGCCGATGTTGAATCATCCCGCGATGCCATGTTTGCCGGTGAGCGGATCAATCTGACCGAAGACCGTTCGGTGCTCCACACCGCGTTGCGCTTGCCGCGTCAGGCCGCCTTGGAGGTTGAGGGTCACGAGGTTGTCGCTGACATCCATGCCGTTCTCGATTCGATGGCAGCATTCGCCGACCGGATTCGCGCCGATGAGACGATCACCGACATCGTCAATATCGGCATCGGCGGCTCTGATCTGGGTCCGGCGATGGCTGCCCAGGCACTCGCTGTCTATACCCATCCCCGCCTCACCGGCCACTTTGTGTCCAATGTGGATGGGGCTGACATCCATTCAACCCTGGCCCAGCTCAACCCGGCATCAACCCTGGTCATCGTGGCGTCGAAGACCTTCACCACCGTTGAGACCTTGACCAATGCCCACACCGCCCGACATTGGTTGGTCGATGCCCTCGGTGATGATGCGGTGGCCGATCACTTTGTGGCCGTGTCGACCAATGCTGAGCGGGTGGCGGAGTTTGGGATTGACACCACCAAGATGTTTGGGTTCTGGGATTGGGTGGGTGGCCGCTATTCGGTCGGTTCAGCGATCGGGTTGTCGCTCATGATCCTGATCGGACCTGACGGGTTCAGCGAGTTCTTGGGTGGGCTTCGGGCGATCGATGAGCATTTCTTGACCGCTCCGCCAGAGCACAATGCTCCGATCGTGTTGGCCATGTTGGGCATCCATCACATCGACGACCTCGGCTATCACACCAAGGCAGTCTTGCCCTATTCCCACGAGCTGGCCCGCTTTGCTGCCTATCTCCAGCAGCTCGACATGGAATCGAACGGCAAGAGCGTTCGCCGAGATGGCACCCCGGTCGAATCGGGAACCGGGCCGATCGTGTGGGGTGAACCGGGCACCAACGGTCAACACGCCTTCTACCAGCTTCTCCATCAAGGCACCCATATCGTGCCGGTCGACTTCATCGGGTTTGCTCGACCCAACCATCCCGATCGGCACCATCACGATCTCTTGATGTCCAACCTGTTTGCCCAGGCTGAAGCCTTGGCGTTTGGGCGCTCGAATCCCGATGAACCTCATCGCAACTTCCCCGGCAACCGGCCGAGCACCTTGATCCTGGCTGACCGGTTGACCCCCTCAGTGCTCGGCCAGCTCATCGCGCTCTATGAGCACATCGTCTTTGTTCAAGGGGTGGTGTGGGGGATCAATAGTTTTGATCAGTGGGGGGTTGAACTGGGCAAAGAACTGGCCAATCGAATCACCCCCGAGCTCACCGGCGATCCCACACCGGAGCGTCACGACTCATCAACCAATGCAGCGATTGCTTGGTATCGATCGCGTTGGGCCTAGTGAGGGATTGCTCGTAGGAGCACCAGTGATCGGTTCGCGACCCGTCGGGTGGTGTTGCCAGGAATCGACTCGGTGATCGCGTCCCCAATCTGGGGATCGTTGGAGTCCAACTCAACCAGCCATCGTTGGGCCGCTTGACCGGTCCACTGGTGGGTGGGCATGTGCCAGTCAAGATCGACTTCGCTGGCGTTGACGATCATCAAGAACGAGTCGTCAACCACGCGCTTGCCGTAGATGTCGGTGGAGCGGATCGATTCGCCGTTGACGAAGACAGCGACCGACTTGGCAAAGCTCGACCACCAGTCGGCATCGGTCATCGGTTCACCGTCGGGCCGGAACCAAGCGATCGCACTCACGCCTCGGATTTGGCGGCCGTGGAACCATCGCCGCCGCCGGAAAACTGGATGATCGTGGCGGAAATGGATCAGCCGTCGAGTCCAGTCCAAGATCTCGGTGTCGGTGTTGTCCCAGTCGAACCACGAGACGGCGTCGTCGTGACAGTAGGCATTGTTGTTGCCGTGCTGGGTGCGTCCGATCTCGTCACCGCCGAGGAGCATGGGGACACCCTGGGACAGCATCACGGTCGCGATCATGTTGCGCTGTTGGCGGGCTCGTAGGGCAGCGATCTCGGGGTTGTCGGTGGGGCCTTCAACGCCACAGTTCCACGACCGGTTGTGGGTTTCGCCATCGTGGCCGTTCTCCCCATTGGTGTCATTGTGTTTGTGGTTGTAGCTGACGAGGTCGCGCAGGGTGAAGCCATCGTGGCAGGTGACGAAATTGATCGAGGCGGTGGGGCGGCGGGTGTCAGCTTCGTAGAGGTCCGAGCTGCCGGTGAGGCGGTTCCCAAGCTCGGCCAGCGTTGAGGGATCGCCCCGCCAGAAGTCCCGCACCGTGTCTCGGTACTTGCCGTTCCATTCCGACCAGTGGGCTGGGAAATTGCCGACCTGGTAGCCGCCCTCGCCGACATCCCACGGTTCAGCGATCAGTTTGACTTGGGAGATCGTCGGATCTTGGTGAACCACATCAAAGAACGACGAGAGTCGGTCGACATCGTAGAGTTCTCGAGCCAGGGCCGAGGCGAGGTCGAAGCGGAACCCATCAACCCTCATTTCGAGATGCCAGTATCGCAGGCTGTCCATGATGAGCTGAAGCACGTGGGGGTGCCGCATATTCATGCTGTTGCCGCAGCCGGTGAAGTCGAGATAACGGCTGGGATTGTCATCATGGACTCGGTAATAGGCCCGATTGTCGATCCCCCGCATCGACAGGGTCGGGCCAAGATGATCACCTTCAGCGGTGTGGTTGTAGACCACGTCAAGGATGACTTCGAGCCCGGCAGCGTGGAAGGCCTTGACCATCGACTTGAACTCGGTGAGTACCGATGACCCGGCCCCGCTGGCGTAGCCATCATGGGGAGCGAAATAGGCAAGTGAGTTGTAGCCCCAGTAATTGGTCAGCCCGAGGCGATGGAGCCGCTCTTCGGACACAAAGTGATGCACCGGCATCAGCTCGATCGCGGTGATGCCGAGGCGGAGGAGGTGTTCGATGATGATCGGATGGGCCAGGCCGGAATAGGTGCCCCTCAACTCGTCGGGGATGCCGGGATGGGTCATGGTCATCCCCCGGACGTGGGTTTCATAGATCACCGATCGGTGCATCTCCACGTTGGGTCGCCGATCGCCGCT
>PDSL01000039.1 GCA_002748455.1 Ilumatobacter coccineus | reverse complement strand
TGGAAAGCCGAACAGCTCGGAGGCGGCTATCGGCTCTCATCATGGGCCGAAAAAACCGCCTATGAGGCTGCCGATGCAGTCATCGCTGTCAGCACGGGCTCCCGGCGCGATGTGCTCGATGCCTACCCCGATCTTGATGAGTCAAAGATCCATGTGGTCCACAACGGGATCGATACCGATTTTTATGCCCCTGATCCGGCCACCGATGTCGTCGAACGGTTGGGCATCGACCTCAACCGTCCATCGGCAACCTTTGTGGGACGGATCACCCGCCAGAAGGGGGTTCCCCATCTCTTGCGAGCCGCCCTTGAGTTTGATCCAGCGATCCAGATCGTCCTCCTCGCCGGAGCTGCCGATACCCCCGAGCTCAAGGCCGAAACCGATGCTGCCATCGCTGAGCTGCAAGAGCGCCGCGACGGGGTGTTCGTGGTGTCCGAGATGTTGCCGCGGCCCGATGTCCGCCAGGTGTTGACCCATTCGACCGTGTTTGTGTGCCCCTCGATCTATGAGCCGTTGGGCATCGTCAATCTGGAAGCGATGGCGTGTGAGACCGCGGTGGTCGCCAGCGATGTGGGCGGCATTCCCGATGTGGTGATCCCTGACGAGACCGGGGCCCTGATCCACTACGATCCTGACGCGATCGCCGACTTCGAGGCCGGTCTGGCGGCTGAAGTCAACCGGATCGCCGGCGATCCTGCCCTGGCAACCCAGATGGGTGTTGCTGGTCGCCAGCGAGCGGTTGACGTGTTTGGGTGGGATGTGGCTGCCGACAAGACCGTGGCGATCTATCGTTCGCTGATCTGAGACGACCACGGCGCGACCGCGACGACCGGGCGAGCCATCCACGAGACCCGCCGACAGGTCACAGCTCCTATAGCCTTGTTCCTCGCATGACGACGAATCTGATGCCTCCCGAATTGCCCAAGGCCTATGTTCCGGCCGATGCCGAGTCTCAGGTCAGTGCCCGGTGGGCCGAGGCCAAGGTCTTCCACGCCGAACCGGTCGATCCCGATGCCCCGACCTATTCGATCGTGATCCCCCCACCGAATGTGACCGCTCCACTCCATCTTGGTCACGCCCTCAACAACACACTTCAAGATGTCTTGATTCGGTATCACCGGATGGTCGGCGATGAGACCTTGTGGATGCCCGGCACCGATCATGCTGGTATCGCCACCCAGACCGTGGTTGAAAAGCGGCTCCTGGCTGAAGGCATCGGTCGTCTCGATCTCGGCCGGGAAGCCTTTGTCGCCCGTACCCAGGAATGGAAGAACGAATACGAGCAGATCATCCTCGACCAGCTCGCCGAGCTCGGAGCGTCGACCGATACCGATCGCACCCGATTCACCATGGACGAGGTGTGCGCGACCGCTGTTCAACACGCCTTTTACACCCTGTTTGGCGATGGCTTGATCTATCGGGGCAAGCGCCTGGTCAACTGGGATCCAGTCACCTTGACCGCCCTCGCCGACGATGAAGTCGAGATGGAAGATGTCGCCGGCCATATGTGGTATCTGCGCTATCCCCTCGCCGATGGCTCTGGTCACGTCACCGTGGCCACCACCCGCCCAGAAACCATGCTGGGCGACACTGCGGTGGCGATCAATCCTGACGACCCTCGGGCCGATGACCTGGTTGGCAAGATGGTCACCCTGCCGATTGTGGGGCGCCACATTCCCATCGTCGCCGATGACTATGTGGTCCTCGCCGATCCCGACTCAAGCGATGCCAAGGCCCAGTTCGCCACCGGATTCTTGAAGGTCACTCCGGCTCACGACCCCAACGACTGGGAGATCGGGCTCCGCCACGATCTTGCGGTGATCAATATCTTGGGTCCCGATGGAGTGGTGTCCGACCAATACGGCTGGGATGATGTCTCCGATGAGGCTAGGGCCTTTGTTGGGTTGACCCGCGAAGATGCCCGCCAGGCGGTGGTCGACTGGTTTGAGGCTCATGATCTCTTGGAGAACATCCGCGACTACAGCCATGCGGTTGGCCATTCCTATCGCAGCCATGTTCCGATCGAGCCCTGGTTGTCTGATCAGTGGTATGTCAAGGTCACCGATGATCGTCTGCGGGGCAATGCCTTGCGTGCCCAGGCCATCGATCAGGCACCGGACCTGCCGTCGGATATTTCAGCGCGCACCGGCGCGACCGGCGATGGTCAGCTTCGGTTCCACCCCGATCGCTACGCCCACACCTACCGCCAATGGCACGAAGGCATTCGCGACTGGTGCATCAGCCGCCAGCTCTGGTGGGGCCACCAGATCCCGGTCTGGCTGCGCACCATCGCTCTCGATGAAGCCGATCAGGCGGCGCGCCAGGCACTCGCGGCCTCAGGCGAAGCGATGACCGCGACCGTGACCAGTTCGTGGTCCGCAGCTGGCGCTCACCATCTGGTCCGCCAGATCACCTCCACCGAGGTTGAAGAAGCGATCTGTCTACCGCCCCAGGCCACCCTCGACCGCTTGGCGCGCGACGACACCCGCACCAGCGCTGAATTGATCGCTGAGCTCGAAGCTGCCGGGTATGAGCGCGATCCCGATGTCCTCGACACCTGGTTCTCGTCGGCGCTGTGGCCCCTGAGCACGATGGGTTGGCCATGGCCCGAGGACTATCCCGACACGGTTGGCCTGCTCGACTCGTTCAACCCCACCGATGTCTTGATCACCGCCCGAGAAATCATCACCTTGTGGGTCTCTCGGATGGTCATGTTCCAGCGCTACTTCCTCGACGGTCAGCTCCCCTTCCGCGATGTCTTCATTCACGCCATGATCCAAGACGGCCATGGCCAAAAGATGTCCAAGAGCCTGGGGAACGGGGTTGACCCGCGCGACATCATCCATACTCACGGAGCCGATGCGATGAGGTTCACCCTGGTCCAGATGACCACCGACACCCAAGATGTGCGGATGCCGGTCTCGATCATCGATCCCCACAGCGGCAAGACCTTCAACCCCGACTACATCACCACGCCGGCTGGTCATGTGGTGGCAGCGCCGATCCAAACCTCGCCGACCGATCCATCCAAACAGATGGTCAGCGGGTATGGGGCTGCATCGGGCACGGCCACCCCGACCGATGAGATGCCGCTCGCTCGCAATACCTCACCCAAGTTTGATGCGGGGCGCAATTTTGCGAACAAATTGTGGAACGCCACCCGGTTTGCCCTTCACCGAATCGATGGGGATGCCAGTCCCCGCCAGATCGCCATCGAGACGCGCCCCTTCCCCGATCGGTGGATTGTGTCTCGTCTGGCCGAGACGGTGGCCCGGATCGATGCATCGATCGCTGCCTACGAGTTCAATACGGTTGCCGACACCCTCTACGGCTTCGTGTGGAACGATGTGTGCGACCGCTATCTCGAGATGGTCAAGCCGACCATCGACACCGATCCTGATCAGCAGGTGGTGTTGGGCGCGGTCCTCGATGCAGTCCTGCGGATCATGCATCCGGTGATGCCCTTTATCACCGAGGCCCTCTGGCCGGCGGTTGCTGCCGCCCGCCGAGGGGAGGTCTCCGGACTCGATCTTCCATCGTCCGACTTGATCACCACCGCCGCGTGGCCCACGGTGTCGAGCGCGGTGATCGACGATGAGGCCCTCACGCTCGCTCGGCGAGCCGACGATCTGATCGGTCGAATCCGGACCCTGCGCGGGAGCCACAATGTCAAGCCCCGGCAGAAGATCACCCTCCACGCCGATGCCTCGGTCCACGACCTGATCGCTCGGGTTGATGGGGTGGTCGAAGTCCTTGCTGGGCTGGGCCAGGTCACCGCCGAGGACCGACCGGCGGTTGCCAGTCCCCTCACGTTTGAAGGCGCTGAAGTGTGGGTGTCCGACCTAGTTGACGAGGTTGACCTGGCGGCAGAACGCGCCCGGTTGACCAAACTCATCGAGGGGAAAACTCGCCAGATCGGCGGGTTCCATTCCCGGTTGTCCAACCCGGGCTTTCTCAATAACGCTAAACCCGAGGTCGTCGCTGACACCCGACGCTTGCTGGCTGATGCTGAAGCCGAGTTGGCGGCTGCGGAAGCAGCACTCGCGGCGCTCGCCTGATCGTTCTGAGCGCTACGCTCAGTGACCGTGACTACCCGCCGCACCTGGCCTGAACGGCTACTGATCGTCGCCTTGGTCGGTGTTGCGGTGATCGCATTTGGCGTTGCCGGCACCCTGTCGGCTGGACAGTGGGCGCTCTCCCAGGGACAGCTGCTGGCGCTCGGTGAGCCCTCGGTGTCGGACCAGTCCCCCGCTGGCCAGCTGATCGTGGTCGGCGACACCCTGCCCACGGCTCCCGATAGCCAAACGATCGAGCTGGCCGAACCGGAAGCAGCCAATTTCTTGATCACCGGGATCGACAACGGCTCGTGCGCCGATGGCCGGGATGGGGTCATCGAGGACCGCACCAATATCGGGTCGCGTACCGACACGATCATGATCTGGCGATCAAATCCGACCACCGACCAGCTGGCGGTCTTGTCGTTTCCTCGTGATCTCTATGTCGACTTTCCCAGTGGTCGCCAAGCCCGGATCAACTCGGCGTATCGTCCCAACGACCCCAGCCGGCTGATCGACACGATCTATCTCAATTTTGGTATCCCGGTCGACCACTATCTCCAGGTTGACATCTGTGCCTTCCAGAAACTGGTCGATGCTGTCGGCGGGGTGGAGATCGCCTTCGACTACCCCACCCGCGACAAGAAAGCCCACCTTGATATTCCTGAGGCGGGGTGTATCACCCTCGATGGCGAAACCGCGCTGGCCTATGTGCGCGCTCGCCACTTCCAGCAGGAGATTCCCGCCGGTAGCGGCAAGTGGACCTCCGATGGCACCTCGGATTTGGGACGCATCTCCCGCCAGCAGGATTTCTTGCGTCGGGTGATCAAGAAGATCATTCGGGAGGGGCTCTACGACCCGTCGGTGGCCAGTGCCCTGATCGCCGCCAACCGGGACAATATCGTTCGCGACACCGGCCTCACGCTTCAGCGCATGCTCGAGTTCTCCAACACCTTAAAGCGGCTTGATCCAGCCACGATCTCGAGCTACCAGATCCAGACTCGAGCGGTCACCCTGAGCAATGGCGATCAGGTGCTCTATCCGACGATTTCGGGTCGCAATATGCAAGAGATTTTGGCGGTCTTCCGCGGTGAAGCTGCCTTGGCTGACGCACCTGACCAAGTGTCGGAGACCACGACCACTCTGGCCGGAATTGCCGGAGCGGATGAGGATCAACCGACCTCACCCAACCAGCCCCCAGCACCCTCAGCCACCCTGCCGGTCGTCACCCCGACCCAGCCTCAGACCGGCGTGGTCCCCACCGATAACGATGCCTGCGGGTGATCCTGACCCGCTCACGGGCATCTGGGCTGACGACCCTGAAGCGGTCGTTGTTGCACTGCGCCGATTGGACAGTGACGATCTCCACCATCTGGCCGAATCGGTGCGCCAGGTCCAGGTTGAACGAGCGATCGCTTCGGGCGACCACGAGACGATCATCGCCGCCGGATTCGACACCGGGTTCGGCAAGGACGGGCTGGGGGTGTTGCCCTGGATTGAAGGAGAGCTCATCGTCTGCCCTGGCGGACTGGTCTCCACCTCACGGGTTGCTCACCGGTGTCGATTCGTGAGCGTTGATGATGTCTGGATCTGGGATTCATCGCTCTTAATCCGAGAAGAGAAACGATCAACGCCCGGACCACGGTCGGGGTTCCGAGCGGTCGCCCTGCTCCCGGTGGTCGATGGGACCGCCCTCGATGTGGTCACCGGCCGAGCTCGATCCTCAGGCCACCAGGTGGATCATGTGGTCTCGTTCGAGGTCCGTGACGGCACACTTGTTGAGGTCAGTCAGCGGACGGTCAACGGATCGAAGATGAGATAGCGGGCCCGATCATCTGAGGCCAAACTCGCCGCGACAGCAATCGGCGCGCCAGGATGGACACCGTGAAACTCGACACACTGTTTTCGGTTGACAACAAGGTGGTCTTGGTGACCGGCGGTTCGCGGGGTATCGGCGAGATGATCGCTGGTGGATTCTTGGCCAACGGTGCCAAGGTCTATATCAGTTCACGCAAGGCCGAAGCGTGTGCTGCGAGTGCCCAACGCCTGATGGAGATGTATGGCGGCACCTGCGTTGCCCTGCCAGCTGACCTGTCGGGAATCGATGGAGCTGCGGCGCTGGCCACCGCCCTCGGTGAGCGTGAGGATCATCTCGATGTGGTGATCAATAATGCTGGTCAGGCCTGGGGCGCGCCATTGGAGACCTTTCCCGAAAAGGGCTGGGATCGGGTACTGGGGGTGAACATCAAGGGCCCCTTCTTTGTGATCCAGCAACTGCTGCCTCTCCTGGAAGCAGCAGCAACACCCGATGATCCGGCGCGGATCATCAATATCGGGTCGATCGATGGGATTCGTCCACCCCAGTTGTCGACCTATTCGTATGGGCCGTCCAAGGCAGCGATCCATGCCCTCACCCGTCAGCTCGCCGCCGAATTCGCTCCTCGCCATATCACCGTCAACGCGATCGCGCCCGGCCCCTTCCCCACCTGGATGCTGTCGACCGGGATCGGTGGTGGCGGCGATGTCGATGCCACCGACTGGAGTGTGTTGGCCAAGATGAACCCCCGAGGTCGGGTCGGCACACCCGAAGACATCGTCGGCACCGCACTCTTCTTGGCCAGCCGGGCGGGCGCCTATGTGGTGGGACAGATCATCGCTGTCGATGGCGGCATTGTGGTGTCGTAATCAGCAACTAGGTATGACGCTGTTCACATCGCTACGATGCAGCGGGTGAGGCAGAGGACAACGCCGAGACCATTCATGGCCCCGACGCGGTTGACCGGTGCGCGGATCGAGGGGTTGATCTAGATGGCGTTGTGGTGGTTGCTCATCCCGGTCGCCTATCTGGTCGGCACCTTTGCGAGCGCCAGCTTGGTGGCGCGGGCCAAGGGCGTTGACATCCGCAATGTCGGCTCGGGCAATCCCGGAGCATCCAACATCACCCGCATCTTGGGCTGGAAACACGGCGTTGCCGTCTTTGTGCTCGATGCCCTCAAAGCTGCCTTGATGACCGGGCTTGGGCTCATCGTTCAGGGCCGACCGGGTGGCTATGTCCTCGGAGCAGCTGCCGTGTTGGGTCATATGTTTCCGATCTGGCATGGCCTCCGCCAAGGCGGCAAGGGGGTGGCCTCCGGCGGCGGCATGATCCTGGTTCTTCATCCCTTGGTGGGTGTTGCAGCGATCGCGATCTGGGTGATCGTGTCGCGCCTCACCAAGAAGGCCTCATTGGCTTCGATCATCGCTGTCCTCGTGATCCCGGTCGGGTTGGCGATCATGAGACGACACTGGTGGGAGATCGTGGTTTCGTCGGGGATCTGTGCGGTGATCATCATTCGTCACACCTCAAACATCCGTCGCCTGATCAGCGACCGCGAAAACGCCCTCAGCTAGGCCACTCCCCCGGCAACATCAGCCAAAGAGGTCGTCAAGCACAGGCGTGAGGTCGAGATCATCCAGGCTGGGCAGATGGACATTGACCACATCGTGAAGCAGATGCTGCCAGATGTCGTAGCGGAAGAAGTGCCGACCCTCACGGACCACATAGTTCAAGAGGAAGAACCGATAGGCCTCGACCAGGAAGAGGACCTCAGATCGCGACAGCGGATAGACCGAGTGATAGGCCCGCAGGAACCGTCGAAAACGTGGTTCAACCAGGGTGTGAGAACCATAGGTGAAGGTGGCTCGGTCGCCGGTGCGCGAGGAGACTCGCGACAAGAAGTAGAAGTCGAGGAGCCGGGATTCGATACGGAACCAGTCATAGTCCCACCGGCTGACCAGGCCGAGTTGACCGTCGGCAGCGAACTCGACCGAGAAGTTGCCCAGATTCCAGTCGATCAGGACCGGGATCTTGGGCCAATAGTCGTATCCCGACTCGTGCATCGCCATCAGGAATCGGTGGGTATGACGCTTGACCACATCGAGACGGCTCTGGTCGAGGCCGAATCGCTGGCCAGCATTGGCAGCATTGAGTTGGGCGAAGAGATTGACCGCATCGGATTTGGCGGTCTTGGATGGGGGCGGAATGAGGCGAGACACCGCCGCGCAGGCCTTGTGGAAGTGGGCGACCTCACGCCCGAGTTGATCGATCTGGTCAGGTTCCAAGATGGGGGGAAGCTGGGCCCCGATCGGCACCTCATGGTAGAACACCGCCCACATCTCGCCGTCGTAGTACACATAGGGGCGCCCGTTGACGGTGATCGATGCGGCCAGGAATTGTTCGTAGCGGCTCCCTACCAAAAGCTCGTGGAGCCGATGGATGCGCTCGTGGTCTTCAGCGAACAAGAAAAAGGAGCCATAGTTTGATGATTTGGCGATCAGATGGGTGCCGTCGCTGAGGGTGAGTCGATAGACCCGGTTGGTCGACACCATGGCGCTGAGTTCGTCAAGGGCGGTGATGGCGCGAGCATCGTTGAGGTCGGCCCACGCTGCCTCGATCACTCCTCGATGACGACGGTCGATCTCATCCACGTTGTGATCCTCCCACACCGACATCCCAACCCTGCCGATCAGGCGGCAACCGGCTGGAACCGGCGCAGACGAAGGGAGTTTGACACCACAAACACGCTGGAGAGCGCCATCGCTGCACCGGCGATCGCTGGCGACAGCCGACCGGACATGGCCAGGGGGATCGCCACCACGTTGTAGGCGAAGGCCCAAAACAGGTTGGCCTTGATCGTGGCCAAGGTGCGGCGAGAAAGCCGCACCGCGTCGACCGCGGCGAGGAGGTCATTGCGAACGAGGGTCAGGTCACTGGCTTCGATGGCGATATCGGTACCGGCTCCCATCGCCACTCCCAGATCAGCAGCAGCCAGGGCAGCAGCATCATTGATCCCGTCGCCGACGACGGCGACGATCCGGCCATCGGCGTGGAGCTCATCGACGAGGGCAGCCTTGTCGGCGGGCATCACCTCAGCTCGAACACGGCCGATGCCAACCTCGGCCGCCACCGCCTCGGCGGTCGCCTGGCGGTCACCGGTGACCAGGATCGGTTCGAGACCCAGATGCCGCATCTCGTCGATCGCCCGTCGGCTGGTGGGTTTGACGGTGTCGGCAACAGCGAGGTATCCCCAGCTCTCGTCGTCAACGGTGAGTTCAACGATGGTTTCCGAGCCATCAAGGCTGTGATGGGGGCGGCCAACCGTGACCCGGTGACCCTCGATCATGGCTTCCACACCTTGGCCTGGTCGACTGACGAACTCGCTCACGTGAGCCAATGGGCCTCGCTGACGGGCTGCGGTTGAGATCGCCTGGGCGATCGGATGTTCACTGAGGGCTTCGACCGCTCCAGCCCACGCCAGTACCTCATCGTCGCGGCGGCCTTCGGCTGGAGTGATCGACACGAGGGCCATCTGGCCGGTGGTGACCGTGCCGGTCTTGTCGAGCACGATCGTGTCAACCCGGCGAGTGCTTTCGAGGATTTCGGGCCCCTTGATCACGATGCCAAGTTGGGCTCCTCGACCGGTACCGACCAAGAGCGCGGTCGGCGTTGCCAACCCCAGCGCACACGGACAGGCGACGATCAAGACCGCCACTGCGGCGGTAAACGACCGAGCCGGATGCCCGGTTGCCCCATACCAGGCGATCAAGGTGATGATCGCGAGACCGATCACGATCGGCACAAAGACCGCGGCTACTCGATCGGCCAAGCGTTGGACTGGGGCTTTGCCCGATTGGGCATCTTCAACCAATCGGGTGATGTGAGCCAGTTGGGTGTCGGCGCCCACCCGCGCTGCTTCCACCAGGAGGGCTCCATCGGTGTTGACGGTGGCCCCGATCACCTCATCACCAGGACCGACCTCGATGGGAAGGCTTTCACCGGTCACCAGCGACTGATCGATTGATGATCGACCAGAGATGACCCGTCCATCGGTGGCGATCTTCTCTCCCGGTCGAACCGAAAACTGGTCGCCAACAGCGAGTTGTTCGATCGGGATGCGACGTTCGGTGCCATCGGGATGGCGGACGACAACGTCCTTGGCGCCGAGATCGGCCAAGAGCCGGAGCGCGTCTCCAGCGCGTCGTTTGGCCCGAGCCTCAAAGAACCGACCGGCCAGGATGAAGGCCACCACCGAGGAGGCGACTTCAAGATAGATGTGGGTCGCTCCGCCCCCGTCGAACGACATGGTCATCCTCATCCCGATCTGGCCAGCATCGGTGAAGATCAAGGCCCACAGCGACCAGATAAAGGCGGACACCGTGCCGACCGTGATCAGGGTGTCCATCGTGGTCTGGCGGTGTCGGATATTGACCAGGGTCGCTCGGTGAATCGGCCAGGCCGACCAGGTGGTGACCGGAATGGTCAGACCCAACGCCATCCACTGCCAGCCATCAAATTGGAGGGAGGGAATCATCGACATGGCCAACACCGGCAACCCACAGACCAGGGCGACGATCAGGCGGCGGCGAAGATCATTAACCGGATCGATGTCGGTCTCAGCGGTGTCGGCAAGGCGGGCTCCATAGCCCACGCCTTCGACCACCGCCACCAGGTCAGCGACCGGAATCGGGGTGTCAACAAGTTGGATGCGGGCGGTTTCGGTGGCGTAGTTCACCGTGGCGGTGACGCCGTCAACCCGGTTGAGCTTGCGTTCAATCCGAGCAGCGCAAGCTGCACAGGACATCCCGCTGATGTCGAGATCGATCTGATCGTTCGTCGGCTTAGGCGACATCAAAACCGGCTTCATCGATGGCGGCGACGAGGGCGGCCCGGTCAAGGCCCTCGCCATCAACGGTGACCACCTTGGTGGTGAGATCGCAGGTCACCGAGGTCACCCCGGCCACTGCGGTGACTTCGGTGCTGATCGCCGCCACACAGTGATCGCAGGTCATATCGGGAACAGTGAAGGTCAGCATGGATTCTCCGTCGGGTTGGTCACGTCAGGCTCACTGTAGCGACCAGGGTTGATGCTGGGACTGCTACGACAGGAGATCGAGTGCCCACTCGGCCAGTGCTTCGGTGCCCTCACGGAACTGGGCGAGGTCGACCGAATCAGCATCGCTGCCCATTACTCCGTGGAGATAGCGGGCCAGCACCCCTTCGCTGATGACGGCAAGGCGGAAGGCCGAGAACGCCACGTAGTAATCGATCCGACTCACATCGCGGCCGGTCTTGACAGCGTATCGCTCAACCACCTCGTCAAAGGTGGGGAACCCCGAAGCACGGGTGGGGTCGCTAATCGCGTCGACGCTCTCCGGTGGAGCCCAATAGACGCCCAGATAGCCCAGGTCAGCCAAGGGGTCGCCCAGGGTGCACAGCTCCCAGTCGAGGATCGCTGCCACCCGTCCGGTAGCGGTGTCGACCAAACAGTTACCAAATCGATAGTCGCCGTGAGCTACCGCGACCCCGATCTGGGTCGGGACGTTGGCGGCCAACCGTCGAGCGACTTCCTCGATCTCTGGCAGTTCTCGGGTGTGGGACCTGTCCCATTGGGCTGACCACCGTTTGATCTGGCGTTCGATATAGCCGTCGCGGCGGGCCAGGTCGCCAAGTCCGATCTCATCAAGATCGGCTGCGTGCAGGTCGGCAAGGATGTCGATGAGATGGTCACTGGCCAACCGGCGAAGAGGCTCGGCCAACCGATCAGCAGCAGCTGGGCTATCGAGAACCACACCGTCAACGAAGTCCATCACATAGAACGGCGCCCCGATCACGGTCTCGTCATTGCACAAGCCCAACGGTGTTGGCACCGGCACCGGGGTTTGGGCGATGGCGGTGATGATGCGGTGCTCGCGAGCCATGTCGTGAGCGGTGGCCAACACCTTGCCCAGGGGAGGACGACGCACCACGAGTTGACGTCCATCAGCAGCACGAATCCGGTAGGTGAGGTTGGATCGTCCTCCGGTGAGCTGTCGGTACTCAAACGGCCCAACCGCTCCATCGATGTGCTCGGTTAGCCAATTGCCGAGCGCGACCGGATCGATGCCAGGAATCTCATCATGTGTGCCCACGTGAGGAACCGTAGTAGGCCCCGAGCGGGCTCAACGGACGGGACCAGCGCCTTAGCCGGGTCGGCCGATGGCGGTGACCCGGTTCCAGTTGACTGACTTGATCGACACCACTGCCCCGGTATAGGGCGCGTGGATCATTTGGCCACCGCCGAGATACATCCCGACATGACTGACTGGACTATGGAAAAAGACCAGGTCACCAGGTTGGGCCTGAGACGATGACACATGGGGAAGGGCGGCGGCCTGGGCCCGAGACACTCGGGGCAGCCTCACTCCGGCCTTGCCCCACGAGTAGTACATCAAACCAGAGCAATCGAAGGTGTTGGGACCGGCAGTGGCGAACCGATAGGGCTTACCAAGCTGGTTTTGGGCCACTTGGATTGCCTTGCCGGCCAGGCTGGATGGGGCCTGAACACTGACCGGGGATTGTCCACCGCCACCAGAGGAGCCTCCACTACTGGAACTCCCACCACTGCTGGCCGAACTCGACCCCCCACTGGAGCTCGACCCCCCACTGGAGCTCGAGCCCCCACTGGAGCTGGAACTTCCACTGTTGGCTTGAGCCTGAGCAGCAGCAGCTGCGGCTGCTTGCTGTTCGGCTTGGGCCTGGAGTGCCCGATAGGCCGCTTCAGCCCGACGTTGCTCTTCGGCAGCGACCGCATCGGCATAGCGCTTTTCGGCATCAACCTTGAGGGCTTCGTATTCAGCGGTTTTGGCTTCGGTCTGTTGCTGGCGCTGCTCGATCAGGGCTTTGGTGGCCTTGACCTCTTCTTGTTTCTTCGCCAGGGCCGCTTTTTCGTCTTCGAGATCAGAGATCAGTTCATCGAGATCATCGCTGGTGGTCGTGCCAACATCGAGGGCCACCCGACTGTATTGATCTCGCCGCAGACCCTCACCGGCTTGATCAGCGGTGGAGAACAGGGGGCCGAGGACATCGGTACCCGATCCAGTGAACGACCGGACGGCAACCTCGGAGAGGTCACCGCGCAAGCGATCGAGCTCGGCTTCTTTGGCCGCCACCCGTTGTTCGGCTGCAGCGACATCGATTTCGAGCTGCCCGAGATCGTGAACCGCTTCCGACCAGTCTTCAGCAAGAATCTCCGCATCAGCCGCGAGCTGTTCGAGCTCGTCAACGATGCGCTCAACCTCGCGGCGGGCATCATCAACACTGCCGGCTGCAACCGGTGGTGCAGCGGGCAGGGCGACCGCAAACGCCACCACAGCTGCAACGATGACTGAACCGCGTCCTCGGAAGAACTTCATAGGGTCCACACTCTAGCCCGATTGTTACGGACGTGTTGCGGCACGGTAATGGTTTGTCATTCCCATTCGATCGTGCCGGGTGGCTTGGAGGTGATGTCATAGACCACCCGATTGATGCCATCGACCTCATTGATAATCCGCTGAGACATGGTTTCCAGAAGGTCATACGGCAGACGGGCCCAGTCGGCAGTCATCGCATCTTCGCTGGTCACCGCCCTGATGATGATGGGATGGCCATAGGTTCGCTCATCTCCCATCACCCCAACCGAACGGATATCAGCCAGAACAGCAAAGGCTTGCCAGATCTCACGCTCCAGTCCAGCTCGGGCGATCTCGCCGGTGACGATGGCATCAGCGCGTTGTAACAACGCGACCTTGTCTGGTGTCACCTCGCCGATGATCCGCACCCCCAGTCCGGGACCGGGGAAGGGCTGGCGCCACACCATCTCGTCGGGCAAGCCCAACTCGGTGCCCACCCGTCGGACCTCGTCCTTGAACAAATCCCGCAAGGGTTCGATCAGTTCGAGGGTCATGTCCTCGGGAAGGCCACCCACATTGTGATGGCTCTTGATCACCTCAGCGGTGCCATCGGTTCCGCCAGATTCGATCAGGTCGGGATAGAGGGTGCCTTGGACCAAGAAGGTGGCATCGGTGAGGCCACCGGTGTGTTCTTCAAAGATCCGGATGAACTGTTCACCGATGATCTTGCGCTTGGTTTCGGGTTCGGTGATGCCGTCGAGGGCGGCAAAGAACCGTTGACTGGCATCGACATAGATCAGTTCCAGATCCATATTGCGGCCATAGGTTTCGAGGATCTGTTCGCTCTCCCCCTGACGCATCAACCCGGTATTGACATGGATACAGGTCAGCTGGGGACCGATCGCCCGATGGACCAGGGCCGCAGCCACCGATGAATCGACACCACCGGAGAGCGCGCAGATCACCCGAGCATCGCCGACCCGGTTGCGGATGGCAGCGACCTGTTCTTCGATGACCGAGGCCATGTCCCAGTCGCCTCGACACCCGGCCAGGTCATAGAGGAATGCCCGCAAGATGCTCATGCCGTAGGGCGAGTGGACCACTTCAGGATGGAACTGCACTCCCCAGATGCGACGCTCATCGGATTCGAGCACCGCTACCGGAGCATCAGCGGTCGATGCGGTGGCTCGGAACCCGTCAGGCACCTCGGTGATGGCGTCAAAGTGGCTCATCCAGACATCGTGCTCATCGGGAACATCTTCGCCCATCAAGGAGGACTCGCCTGTGCGCACCAGGCGGGCCCGCCCATATTCTCCAGCCATACCTCGACCGACCTGGCCGCCAAGCTGGGTGGCGATCAGTTGGGCTCCATAGCAGATGCCAAAAAGGGGAATCCCGAGTGCATAGATCGCTGGATCGAGGCGAGGGGTGTCATCGATATTGACACTCGCAGGACCACCGGACAGCACGATGGCAGCCGGTGACCGTTGTGCGATCTCGGCCGCGGTGATCCGATGGGGCACGATCTCGGAATGGACGCCCAGCTCGCGAATGCGCCGGGCGATGAGTTGGGCATATTGGGCCCCAAAGTCGACCACCAAGACGGTGTCGTGGGACGAGGACGTGTGGGCGTTCAAGTCCACAATTGTAGACCTAAACCCAACATGTCCCCGGGGCTGACCCGACGATCAGCCGTGGGCCAGGTGCCACCACCGCTCGATGCGCTCACGATGATGGCCGCGCACCATCACCAGGTGGTTCCCGAGGGGAGCTTCAACCAGCTCGCTGACCCGGCCGGGTTCAACATCGAGCGACACCTGAGTGCGGCACAGATCGGGCGATGTCCCACTGGTGGTCACCATCGCTTCAGCGATCCAGTAGTTCTCCAGGCCCCGTCCACCGAGACGGATCAGGGTGACCGCACCGGGAGCGAACGATCCTCGCAGCCCGATCCCCATATCGCTCTCAAAGTGGGTGTGGAGTTCAAGATCGTCCACCAGAGAGGGGGCAACGGTGCAGTGGGCGAGAAGGATGCGATCGTTGTCGATATCGATCTCGGACGGGTTACCGATCCATGAGGCGCTGTCGAGCAGTTCGCGGGCGATCAGCATCGACACGGTGGTGGCGACATCACCTTCACAACCGGCCACGATGCCGGTGTCGTTGAGCTCAGCCAGGGCGATACAACCTGACGTGGTCAGCTCGGTGAGGAAGTCGAAGCATCGCACGGTGACAGCATCGACGTCATAGTGTTCGATGGTGTCGACCAGGGCCGGATGCAGGGCTGAGGCGGCCACAGTTTCTGAGTCGGGGGTGGCCACACCGGAGTATTTGACCGCTACCGAATCGGTGCGAGCGGGGTCGGCAACCCGTTGGCCTTCGATGGTGTGGGTGATATCAACATCGACCAGCTTGATGCCCCAGCGATCTTCGAGTGCTTGACGATCGGGGATGCTGGCTACCAACCATTCGGAGGGAGCTCCGACCAGGCCAAGACGAACCTGACGCATCCGGTGAAGGACTTCAAGGTCGGCCAGGGTGCGGTCGGGTTCACCGAGAGTATTGATCTGGACGATCCGGCCCCGGCCCCCATTGAGGCGAACGCGGGCGAGGGATTCCAGCGAAGCGGGCAGGCTGTTGTGGAGGGGGTGGGTGATCAAGACCGTTGGCTCCCACGGCACCACCGATGCCCGTCGTTCAACAGCATCCAGCACGAGGGCTTCGGTGCCGCCGGTAGCGACCACGATGACGTGGGGATGGTCCGGATCGGCTTCCGGGGTGTCGGTGCGGTAGCCGCCGAGCGCGGTCAACCGCTCAGCGACCGGGGCGATGATCCGGTCGACAGCATCACTGTCGTGAAGGGACGAAGCGGCGACGGTGTACGAAAACATGTGTCTATTCAATCCGATCGAGGTTGGTTGCAAAAAATCCGGTCCCCACCGGGACGAAAGGGGATCAGCCTGATGATGTATGGCTGGCTGCTCGGGCGAGGAGGTCATTGAGGATACGGGCGGTGGCGCCCCACACCGTCTCATCGTCGAGATAGAAGAAGTGGAGCACGTAGGACGCCGCACCGATCGCCCAGCGTTCAGATCGATAGGTATCGGGTCGAGTGAGTTCAGCGATCGGCACCCAGATGATCCGAGCCACTTCGGTCTCATAGGGGGTGAGCGTCGGTCGGTGATCGATGGTGGCGACGTGGGGAATCACGTCATGGTGGCTGCCGGCGGTGCGAAATGATCGAAGACGTCCGTGGACGGTGATTGTGGTCGGGTCGAGTCCAACCTCTTCGGAAGCTTCTCGCAAAGCTGCCTCGATCGAGGATTCGCCAGGATCGATCCGACCTCCAGGAAAGCTGATTTCGCCGCGATGGTGGGTGAGGGTGTCGGCTCGCCGGGTCAGGAGGAGTTCTGGTCCGGCATCAGAGTTGTGGATCAAGACCAAGACTGCCGATGCTCGAACGAGGTCAGCAAGCTTGGGATAATCGCCGTCGTCAAGGCCAGCGATGAGATCAGCTACCGAAGGTTGAACCCCAATCGGCCAGGCCGGATCGGGCCCGATGCTCCAATCCGCCGGACGCGGGATGACCTGATGACCACCCGGTCGTCTCGGTGGCACCACCGATCAGGAGTTGCGGGGAGACCAACCGGTCTCCGACAGCTCGGTCAACACATCGGCGAGTCCAGCGGTCTTGAGGTTGGCCAACACGCGACCGGGTTGTTCATCGCCGGTCTCGAACTCTTCCCAGGCAGCGATCAGTTTCTTCAGGTCGGGGGCAGGACGCTCAAACGACATCGCGTCAGTCTAGGAACCGGTCTTGGGTTCCCATCTGGTCTCAGCGATATCGTGTCGGAATGTCCGAGAGTGCCGCCGCTCCTCGTCTTGGGGCGAGCTACTACAAGCTCTTCACCGGCACCATCATCTCCAATCTTGGCGACGGTATTGGGATGGTGGCCTATCCCTGGCTGGCTTCAGCGATCACCCGCAACCCCCTCCTGATCGCCATCATCCCCCTCGCCCAACGCCTCCCCTGGCTGATCTTCACCCTCCCCGCCGGAGTGATCACCGACCGGGTTGATCGCCGCCGAGCCATGATCGCCATGGACGTTCTGCGAGGCGCACTCACCGTGATGGTCGCCTTGGCGGTGTTTGGCGCTCAAGGCCGGCTCCCTGCTCCCGATGCGCTCGACTCGGTGACCGGCACCAACACCGGGCTCTATCTGGTGGTATTGGCGGCCACCTTCTTGTTAGGCATGGCCGAGGTGTTACGCGATAACGCCAACCAGACGATCCTGCCCCAGCTTGTCGATGCCCAACTCTTGGAGAAGGCCAACGGCCGGATCTGGAGTGTTGAGCAGCTCATGAACACCTTTGTTGGCCCGCCACTGGGATCCCTGCTCTTGGTGGTGGCCTTTGCTCTGCCCTTTGCGGTGGATGCTGCCACCTTTTTCGCTGCTGCCGGACTCGTCGCCCTGATCCCGGGCACCTTCCGCTCAGCCTCGGTGCCGTCCGGGGACAACTCGCCAGAACGGGCGGGGTTCCGCACCGAGCTGGCCGAAGGGGTGCGCTGGCTGATGTCTCATCCCCTGCTGCGACCCCTGGCGATCATTCTCGGCTTGCTCAACGCGTCGTACATGGTGAACTACTCAACCTTTGTCCTGTTTGCCCAAGATGTGATGGGCATCGGGCCAGCGCTCTTTGCGATCATCGGCTGGGGAGCAGCCATCGGCGGCGCGGTGGCGGGAGTGGTCGCTCCTCGAGTGTCTCAGCGTTTCGGCGGTGGGACCATCATCGCTGCGACCCTGGTGCTCATGTCACTCACCACCCTGCTCGGTGGGCTCTTCCCCTACTGGCCGGTGGTGATCATCGTCTTCGCGATCCACTCGGGGATGGGAATGGTGTGGAATGTGGTCACGGTGAGTTTGCGCCAAGAGATCATCCCCGACCATCTCTTAGGCCGGGTCAATAGTGTCTATCGCTTCTTTGCTTGGGGCATGATGCCGCTCGGCGCTGCCTTCGGTGGTGCCCTGGTGTGGATCGCTGAACCCCTCGTTGGTCATCACTGGGCGCTGCGGTCCACCTGGTTCGCTAGCGCCGCGATCGTCTTCGCTCTCTTCATCGTCGGGCGACGCACCCTGACCACCGACAAGATCACCGCTGCCCGCCACGCCGCAGCCACCCAAGCCAGCTAGCTCTACTCGGTCAGCTCAGTCGCGTTCGGTGAATTGCTTTGCTGCCCGCCAGGCAGCGCCCGCTTTGCGTCCAGCTGCTCGGCCGAACTCTTCACTGCGGCCACCAGCTGAGGCTGCTCGTCGAGCTTGGCGAGCCGGTTTCTCCGCCCAGTCGGTGTACCACCACACCGATCCCAGCGGGATGACCACCCCGATCAGGGCCGCTCGACTGATCATTTCGACCGGAATCCAGGGCTGGATCGCCAGGGCCAGCAGCGCTACCCAGGCCACCAGGTCAAGCCAACGATGCACCTGTCGACCGATGAAGCGAAAAGCTCCCAGCGGACCTCGAGCTGATGCCGCGTTGACCAGGATGATCACCCCACCGATCAGGGGCACGGTGGGTCGAAGATCTTGCAGACCGAGACCGATAATCCCGATCCCGATCAAGTATTCGACGATCTGATGAAACCAGAACGGCCGTTGAGCGCGATCGGTCATCGATCTGCCAACGCCATCATCATCAGCTCGGTAGCAGGCTCTGGCACGTACTGAACGCGCTGAACACGTCCGGACGCTTCGAGAGGTCAGAGAAGAGCTCGATACCCGATGGATCACCCAGGGCATCGGCCAACGTGAACGAGTCAACTTCGACCCCTTCATCGATCAGACACTCCACAAAGGCCACCACTTTTTCGAGATCCGATTCCCCGACTGGCGGGAAGACGTCTTTGGTGGAGTCGTCGGTGCATCGTCCACCGGCCTCAGGCACGGTGAGATCCACCAAATAGTCGTTGACCACCGACTCAACACAGTCGATACCGAGATAGGCGGTGTGTCCTTCGCCTTCCACCGTGTAGAGCACTCCACTGTCGAGGGAATCCGCTAGGGCTTGTGACCACTCATATGGGGTGGCTGGATCGCCAGTGGTACCGATCACCAAGATGGGGGCGGCACCTTGTGCTGGGCCAAACACGATCGGGTCGGTGGCATCAGGCATCCCGAGACAGCTACTTGATCCGCGCAACATGTCACCAAAGTGAGTACTCCCATCGGCAGCGGCATCGGCCTCGGCCCAGGCCTCATCAGCAGAGAGCCGTTCAGCGTTGTCGGCACAATTGATGAAGGAATAGGCCTCAATCTGGTTGGAATAGGTTCCGTCAGATTGACGGCCGTTATAGGAATCGACCAACACCTGGAGCAGGGTTCCATCGGCTTCTGCTTCGGCCACATAGAGGGCATGAGACAGATAGACCCAGGCTGATTGGCTATACAACGCCGACAAGATAGCCAGGTCGAGTTCGCCCGGGGTCAGCTGGCGGTCAGGATCATCGGTGGCAAAACTGCCAGCCTCAGCAATCTCGGCTCGCAGCCCATCGATCACCTCAATCGTTGGGCCGAATTCGTTGAGCAAGCAATCGGTATCGGCTTCGCAGGCCGCGGCAAATGCTTCGAGCGCGGCATCGAAACCTTCACCCTGCTGCTTGGCGAGCAGTTCGGAATCGATCGACGGCAGAACACCACCGTCAAGCACGAGCGCCCTCACCCGATCGGGGAACAGCTCGGCATAGGTGGCTCCCAACCGGGTGCCATAGGAGAAGCCGAGATAGGTGAGTTGGTCATCGCCGAGCGCAGCTCGAATCTGATCGAGATCACGGGCGGCGTTGTTGGTGCCAACCCTCGTTTCCAGCCCGTCAGTACTCGGCGTACAGGTCGCCAGCTCATCGGTGGTCAGCGTCACGAGGTCGTCCCAGGCAGCCCGATCATTGTCGGCAATCCGGAAGATCCCATCATCGCGGGTCAAATCACAGCGGATCGACGCACTCGCCCCCACCCCACGTGGATCGAATGACACCAGGTCAAATCGCTCAGCGACCGGGGCTGGTATCCCCAACCGGGCCGATGCCAAGAACTCGATACCTGATCCTCCCGGACCACCGGGATTCATGACCAAGGCACCGATCCGGTCGCCAAGCGCTGGCTGACGGATCAGGGCGATGGGGATCATGGTCCCCTCAGGATCGTCATAATCGAGGGGGACCTGAAGGGTGGCGCACTCGATCGGCGGAGTACCGATCAAGGAGGGCACATCGTCGGAGCACTCGTCCCATTCCAGCGAAGCCGATTCATCCACCGACGGCTCCGCGGTGGATGACGGCACCGGTGCCGTCGTCGAGGGCGCTGTTGTTGCTGGCTCAGTCATCTTGGGAACCGTGGTGGCCGCCACCGTTGATGAACTCGCTGACGTTGAGTCATCCGTGCTGGATGTCGTTGATGAACAGCCGGACGCGACGAGAGCACCGGTGATCACAAGGGGAAGGAACCGCATGAGTTCAGCTTAGGACGAAACGCGCAGCGGCCCAGCGCGAGATGCGCTGGGCCGCTCAAAGCTGATAGCCAGCCGGGGCTGTTACATCATGCCGCCCATGCCACCCATCGGGTCCATCCCGGCGCCACCCATCGGAGCAGCGGGCTCGGGCTTGTCGGCGACGAGCGCCTCGGTGGTCAACACGAGCGCAGCGATCGAGGCCGCGTTTTGGAGCGCAGCCCGGGTCACCTTGGCCGGATCGATGATGCCAGCCTTGAGCATGTCAACCATCTCGCCAGTAGCGGCGTTGAGACCCATCGAGCCAGTCTCGGACTCGATGTCACGGACCATGACCGAACCTTCGAGGCCAGCGTTCTCGGAGATGTTGCGGGCCGGAGCGGTGAGGGCTTCCCACACCAGCTTGGCGCCGGTCTTCTCGTCACCCTCGAGGGAGTCGACAACCGACTGGACAGCGCTGCGGGCCCGGATGAGAGCGGTACCACCACCGGCGACGACGCCTTCTTCGATCGCGGCGCGAACCGACGACACAGCGTCTTCGATGCGGTGCTTCTTCTCCTTGAGCTCAACCTCGGTGGCTGCACCAACCTGGATGACGGCGACGCCACCGGCCAGCTTGGCGAGACGCTCCTGGAGCTTCTCACGATCCCAATCGGAGTCGGTGTTCTCGATCTCAGCCTTGATCTGGCTGATCCGACCAGCGACATCATCCTCGGAGCCGCCACCATCGACGATGGTGGTGTTGTCCTTGGTGATGATCACGCGCTTGGCGGTGCCGAGCAGATCCAAGGTGGTGTTCTCCAGCTTGAGGCCAACATCTTCGCTGATGACCTGACCGCCGGTGAGGACAGCCATGTCCTGGAGCATCGCCTTGCGACGATCGCCAAAGCC
>PDSL01000038.1 GCA_002748455.1 Ilumatobacter coccineus | reverse complement strand
CCGAGGACCCGGATCAGCATGGCAACGCCATAGTCGTAGCCCTCCAGGATCAGATATCCGATCCACAAGACGGCGATGAGGATGAACCAGAGAACCTGGAAGTTGGTCGGTTCAGTAGCAAGTGAAAACACGGTAGATACCTCGATCTCAGTATGCGAAGGAGAGGACTTCGTCGGGGCCCTTGACGGTGGGTTCGACCACCTCAGCGGGCAATCCGGCACGGGCGTAGCGGCTCATCAAGCCGAGTTCGATGATGGCCAACGCGCCATAGACGACGGTGAAGAGGATCATCGAGATCAAGACTTCGGCAGCGGTCACCCCAGGTGACACTGCCGATGCTGTGGGCAAGACCCCGGCCACAATCCAGGGCTGGCGTCCCATCTCGGTGAAGATCCAACCGAACGAGTTGCCGAAGAGGGGTACCAAGACCACCGCCATCATGAGGATCGACCAGAGTCGGCTGACCTTGGGGATTCGACCCTTTCGAGTGACCCACAGGGCATAGGCCCCGATCGCCAGGGCAGCAAGTCCGCTCATGATCATGAGGCGGAAGGTCCAATAGGACACGAAGATGCTGGGTCGATAATTGTCGACGCCGAGGGTTTCGAGCTTGGCAGCGTAGGCCGCTTGGAGCTTGTTGTTCTCGCTCAGGGGTTGGCCGGCAGCGTAGGCCTTCTCGAGGTCATTGATGCCTTGAACCCGAGCGTAGGGATCGTTGTAGGCCAAGATACCCAGAATGTAGGGCACCTCGATGGCGAAGGTTGCTTCGGTGGCGTTCTGGCGGGCGATCGTGAAGAGCGACCAGGGAGCGGTTTCACCGTCACCACCAGCGGTGTCGAAGAGGGCTTCAGCTGCTGACATCTTCATCGGCTGGACTTCGTACATCACCTTGCCTTGAGCATCACCGGTAGCAACCGACAAGACAGCAGCGACGACCACGATCCACGAGCCAAACTTGGTTGCCCACCGGTAGGCGCTGATGTCCCGCTCGACCTCGGGGGTGCGCTCGCGTCGGCCCGACTTGGCGAGGTGATACCCGGCAACGGCCACGATAAAGCCGCCAGCGGTAAGGAAGGCCGCAGCCAGGGTGTGGGGGAAGGTGGTCGTAAACACCGGGTTGGTGAAGAGCGCAAAGAAGTCGGTCATCTCCGCTCGATCGGTTGCCGGGTTGTAGGTGGCTCCCACCGGATTCTGCATAAAGCTGTTGGCTGCCAGGATGAAGGTCGCCGACAAGGTCGTGCCGATCGCTGCCAACCAGATGGTGGCCAGATGGATCTTCTTGGGGAGTCGATCCCAACCAAAGATCCACAGACCGAGGAAGGTCGATTCCAAGAAGAAGGCCAGGAGGGCCTCAAGGGCAAGTGGGGCACCGAATATGTCGCCGACAAAGCGGGAGTATTCGGACCAGTTCATGCCGAACTGGAACTCTTGAACAATTCCTGTCACCACGCCCATGGCGAAGTTGATCAGGAAGAGTTTGCCGAAGAACTTGGTCAGTCGGAGATACTTCTCGTCACCCTTGCGAACCCACATCGTTTGCATCACCGCTACGAGGAGCGAGAGCCCAATCGTCATGGGAACAAAGAAGTAGTGGTAGACGGTCGTAATACCGAACTGCCAGCGCGCGATAGTCACCGGATCCATGCCCCCGATCCTAACCAGAATCGTTCTCTTTGGACCTAATCCATTCTCACCCCTGGGGGTATCGGAACGAGGTGTTTCGCGATCATCTCGTTTGGCTCTGCTGAAGCGGGGTGACCAGGTTCTACAGTCATAAGCGTGAGAGAGGATTCGGGTGCCCATGACCCCTTGGCGATCGAGGCGCGTCGGCTGACCAAGACCTATGGCTCGCTCGTCGCCGTGGATGATCTGGATCTCTCGGTGGTGCCCGGTGAGATCTTTGGTTTTCTGGGGCCCAACGGAGCTGGCAAGTCGACCACCATCAAGATGCTGTGCACCCTGGCGACACCATCGGGGGGCACCGCTCGTGTCGCCGGCTATGACACCGTGGCTGAGCCCTTGGAGGTCCGGCGGCGGATCGGACTGGTGTTTCAAGATCCCACCGTCGATGCCTACCTCACCGCTGATCAAAACCTCCAGTTCCACGCTGAGTTGTATGGGCTCGACCGTTCGGCTGCTGCCCAGCGGATCGATGAGGTTCTCGACATGGTCCAGCTTGCCGATCGCCGCTCCAGCAAGGTGGAGACCTTTTCGGGAGGGATGAGGCGTCGGCTGGAGATCGCTCGAGGCTTGGTCCATTCGCCAGCGATCCTCTTCTTGGATGAACCCACCGTGGGACTCGATCCCCAAACCCGATCCCGCATCTGGGAGTACATCAACGAGTTACGGGTTCAGACCGGGATCACGATCTTCTTGACGACGCACTATATGGATGAAGCCGAACACTGTGATCGGATCGCCATCATCGACCATGGTTCGGTGGTCACCGTGGATACGCCAGCGGCCTTGAAAGCCCAAGTCGGCACGGACACCATTCGCCTGACGACCCTCGATGATGCGGCGGTGATGCCGATCTTGCGTGACCGATTCAACCTCGATCCGATTCGTCGTGATGGCCAGATCATCTGTCGAGCGGCAAACGGGCACGAGCTGGTTCCCCAGCTGTGCAGCGACCTTGGGGTGGCGGTGGCCTCGGTCGATGTGTCTCGGCCCACCCTCGACGATGTCTTTATGGCTCATACCGGTCGCACCATTCGAGATGCTGAAGCCGATGCCCTGGAGCACAGTCGGGCGGTGGTCGCCGCCCTGAGGAGGCGTTCATGAGCACCAATACCGTGCCGATCCGGGTGGTCGATGGGGGACTGAGCCATGACGTTCGGGCATCCAAGATGGTGTGGAAGCGCGAACTGATCCGGTTCGTCAATGATCGGATCCGGATCATCTCGGCCCTCGTTCAGCCGATCCTCTTCCTCTTTGTGCTCGGTACCGGGCTCTCATCGCTGACCAATTCGTCAACCGGTGGAGTCAGCCTGCGCACCTTCTTGTTCCCGGGCATCCTGGCGACCTCGTCGGTCTTTACCGCCGTGTTTTCGGCTGCCTCGGTGGTGTGGGATCGAGAGTTTGGATTCTTGCGCGAAATGTTGGTGGCCCCGATCCGCCGAAGCTCGATCGTGGTCGGCAAGGCCTTTGGTGCGGCCACCGTTGCCACTGCCCAGAGCTGCTTGATCCTCCTCCTCGGCCCCTTGGTGGGGGTGCCCTACTACCCGATGATGATCGTGGTGGTGATCGGTGAGACCTTTGTGTTGGCCTTCATGCTGGGAGCCCTCGGATTGGTGATCGCTGCCAATATCACCCGTCTCCACTCGATGATCGGGTTGACCCAGATGTTGGTCTTGCCGCTTTCGTTCCTGTCGGGGGCGATGTATCCGATTTCTGGTTTGCCGTCGTGGTTGAAGACCCTCACCCTGATCAATCCGGTGACCTATTCGGTCCAGCCGATCCGCCACACCGTATTCGGCTATCTCGATGTCCCCGATGATGCTCGGGCCCGGCTTGATGCCCCGATCGAGTGGTGGGGGTGGGAAGTGCCGATGGGCGTCCAACTCATGATCGTGGTCGCCACTGGACTGGTCTTCTTGGCGATCGCTGCCCACCTCTTCGAACGCGCCGAATAAGCCATCAGCCATCACCGATCCACTACCGGTCACCAACGGGGTGAGACCTTTGTCCATGGTCTCGATTCGGGTTGGCCGGGATGCCTACCATGGGAATCGCACAGCAGGAGGAGCGGGAACGTTCCAGAAAGGTCAGATCATGCATCGTCGAGTGGTGTTCTTTGAAGTGGAAGGTGGATCGGACAAGGGTCCGGATGGTCACCGTAAGGACACCATGCCGATGGTGAACGCCCTGAAAGCCAAGGGGTGGGATGCCGAAGTCATCTTCTATAGCGATGATCGGGCCGATGAGATCTTTGCCGACGTGGTCGCTCGGTGCGATGCCTATGTGCCGCGGGTCAATCCCGGCAGCATTCCCGGAGGCGAAGCCACCTTCTTCGCCATGTTGCGCAAGCTCAGCGACCATGGCGTCGTCGGTATGCCCCATCCCGACACGATGCGCAATTTCGGGGCCAAGGATGCCCTCACCAAGCTGGCCGACACCGACCTGGTCCCCGATGACACCAAGGCCTATTACACGACCGAAGCCCTCCACAAGGACTTCCCGGTCACCCTCTCGATCGCCGAGCGGGTGCTCAAGCAGAATCGTGGCTCCACCGGTGAGGGCATTTGGCGAGTCCAGATCATCGACGAACGTGAGTTCACGCCGGGTGAAGCCCTCCCGCTCGATACCAAGATCAAGTGCACCGAAGCGGTCGATAATCACTCCGAAGAGCGCGAGCTGGGCGAATTCATGACCTTCTGCGAGCAGTACATCAATGGTGCTGAAGGAATGTTGGTCGACATGAGGTTCTGCCATCGCATCGTCGAAGGCGAGATCCGGGTGCTCTATGTGGGAGCTTCGCCGGTGTTCGTGGTCCACAAGAAGCCAGCTGCTGGTGGCGATGCCTTCTCAGCCACCTTGTTCTCCGGGGCTGAATACACCTATCAGCCACCCTCGGACTATGCCGAACTGGTTCAGATGTTCGAAGATGCCATGCCGACCGTGTCCCAGCGGCTGGGCTCGGGCGACACGATTCCGCTGATCTGGACCGCTGACTTCATGCTTGAAGATGCCCCCGACGGTGGTGACATGTATGTCCTCGGCGAGATCAATTGCTCGTGTGTGGGATTCACTTCCCATCTCGATCAGGGGATTCAAGACCTGGTCGCCGATGAGGTGATTCGAGTGCTCGAGTCCTGAACGTCGACAGAGGTCACAGCTTCCGCTAGGTCATCGATAAGTGAGAGCGGTCAGGATATGGATGTGTCATATCGCATTGTGAGCGACGATCGCACCGGAGGCCTTGAAACTGCTGCTGTGCTCGCCGATCGGGGTGCTGGCAGCGTGCCGGTGTGGGTGTGGGATGCATCTGCGTCACCTCCGGCTGAGCAGGCCCGGGCGATGGTGTGGGATCTGGCCTCCCGGCACCTTCCCGAAAGTGAAGCTGCCGACCGCGCCCGTTCGGTGCCCAACGAGGGAATGTGTGGGCACAAGGTCGATTCAGCGTTGCGGGGGAATTGGGCTGTCGAATTGGCAGCCCGCCACCACGAGTCGGATCGACCGGTGCTCTTGGTGCCGGCCCTGCCCCAACTCGGACGTTGGTGTGTGGACGGGGTGGTCTGCGAACATGGGCGACCCATCCATACCGGTGGGGGAATGTCTGATGTTCAGCGTCGTCTGGTCTCGTCTCGACCAGCTGATTTTCTTCGTCAGGCTGGGGTGAGCGAAGTCCACGAATTGTCGTGGCAGTCCGATCGTGGTGAAGCATGGCTGGCCTCACCATCGGGCATCGCCGTGGTCGATGCCACCGACCAGGATGAGATCGATGAGATCGTGACCGCCTGGACCGAGCATCCCGAGCCGATCCTCGCTGGGCCATCGGCGATTCACGCTTCGGTTGCGTCGGCATTGGGTGAGCCGTTGGCGACTCCAGCCCTTCAACCGGTCGATGGGCCGATCCTGATGGTGTGCGGCAGCGTCCATCCGGCGACCCAGGCCCAGCTCCTGGTGGCCGAACACGAGGGGGTGCCCGTGGCAGCGATCGCCGATGAGATCACTGCCCAAGTGTTGGCTCAGACCGGGGAGATGGTGCTGACCATCGATATTCCGGTCGGTGATGTCACCGAACCGATGGCGGTTGCCGCGGCGGCAAGCCTGGCGGGTGGGGCCACCGAACTGGTGCGATCGGTCCCGATCGGTGCCCTGATCCTGATCGGCGGAGATACGGCCACAGCGATCTTGGGCGATGATCCCGCCGTGGTGTATCGGAGCGTGGATGCTGGCACCGCGTGGTTGTCGACCCCCCGCTTCGATGTCCCGATTCTGGCTCGATCGGGAGCCTTCGGCTCGGAGCATTCCCTGGTTGGTTTGATGCGCTCGACCCTGCGCCAGGAGTGGACCGAGGGCTGATCGACCAGGCTCGGTGACCGCGGCAGCGTTGGGTCGCGGGCGGTTGACGGTTGAATACGAGGAGAGTTCGTGTCGGCCTGACATCGCGTAGGAGGTGACCTGTGGCCCAGAACGCCCGTGGGGGGAGTGGCGCCTGGATGCCCGGTGATCCGGTCGGACGGCGCCAGTTCTTTACCTACAAACGTCCCTTTGCTCTTGAGTCCGGCCGGGTCGTGAGAGATCTGACCTTGGCCTATGAAACCTGGGGAACACTCAATGCTGACGCATCGAACGCCATCCTGGTCTGCCACGCCTGGACCGGAGATTCCCACGCCGCTGGGCGAGCTGAGGCCGGGCATCCATCGCCGGGCTGGTGGGATGAGGTGATCGGCCCCGGCCGATATATCGACACCGATCGGTGGTATGTGGTGGCCAGCAATGTGCTTGGGGGATGCCAGGGTTCAACCGGTCCAGCATCGCCGCATCCTGACGATGGGCGGCCCTATGGTTCGCGGTTTCCGGTGATCACGATCCGCGACATGGTGCGAGCCCAGGCGGCCCTCACCGACCATCTGGGGATCGCGGCGTGGGCTTCGGTCGTCGGCGGTTCGATGGGTGGGATGCAGGTCATCGAGTGGGCGGCCACCTATTCGGATCGGGTGCGATCGATCGTGCCGATCGCCACCAGTATGCAGGCCAGCGCCCAACAGATCGCCTGGGGTGTTATCGGGCGTCGGGCGATCACTCTCGATCCTCGCTGGCGCGGCGGTGACTATTACGATGCTCCCGACGGCGAGGGCCCGACTGAGGGCTTGTCGGTCGCTCGTCAGATCGCCCAGGTGACCTTCCGCAGTGATAATGCGTTCACTCACAAGTTTGGTCGTGACCTGATCGACCGTCCCTTGGCTGACGATCGGTTTGGCCGATGGGCCGAGTTCGAGGTGGAGCGCTATCTCGACTATCACGGCGACAAATTGGTTCGCCGCTTTGATGCCAACAGCTATCTGGTCATCGGCAAGGCGATGGACCTCCACGATGTGTCGCGGGGAAGGGGAAGTCTCGAATCGGCGATGGAGCGGGTGACGGTCCCCAATCTGACGATCGGCATCGATAGTGACATCTTGTATCCGGCCTATCAGCAACGTCATCTTTCCAAGCTCTTGAGCTTGGCTGGTGCACCCAACGAATATGTCGAGATCACCTCTCCTCATGGTCACGATGCCTTCTTGATCCATTTCGATCAGGTCGGTGAGCTGATCGCCTCCTTTCTTGAACGGGTTGAGTGATGCCAGAAGGCTTGGAAGCCGAGATCTACCGCCGAAGTGCACTTAAGGGTGTCGGGCGGACGATCGCCGCGGTGGAGATCGATGAGTTCCAGGCCGAGGCGCCCGATATCGCTGGGGTGCTTCCCGGACTGGTGGTGACCGGAGCGAGACGGCGGGGAAAGCTCGTCCTGCTCGATCTGGGACAGGGTAAGGATGTGGTGGTCCTCGGGCTGCATTTTGGGATGACCGGCCGGCTGATCGTCGATGGGCATTCAGCGATCGATGAGCTCGAATATGCCAGCGGTCGCGACCAGCCGACCTGGAATCGTCTGGTGATCACCTTCGACGATGGTGGGGTGATGAGGGTCAACGACCCGCGCCGCTTGGCCCGTTTCACCCTCGATCCTGATGAGGATCGGTTAGGGCCTGACCTCTTGGCGGTATCTCGCGATGAGCTCGCCGCGGCGCTTGGGCGACGCCGTCGGGCGATCAAGGCGGTCTTGCTGGACCAGACGGTGATCGCCGGACTCGGCAATCTCTTGGTCGATGAAGTGTTGTGGCGATCGGGGATTGCCCCAGCGCGGCGATCTGACGAGGTGAGCGATGATGAGATCGGTGTGCTCCATCGCGAGATGACCACCACGCTGGAGGTCTTGCTCGAACGAGGAGGGAGCCATCGCGGGGTGATCAGCCCCGAGGTGAGATCAAGTCAGCCCGCCTGTCCCCGATGTGGCGGCGGATTGACACGAGACCAGGTTGGTGGGCGGACCACGATCTGGTGTCCCCGACATCAGATCTGACCTCAGGGGAGGAGACTGGTTGGTGATCTGTCAGACTGAGATGATGAATGCATCGGTGACACCGGTTGTGGGTTCAGCGGTTGGTGATCCATCCAACCAGTTCTTGGTGTGGGTCACCGTGGTGGTCTTGGTCGTGATCGCGGTGGTGGCGGTCGTCGCAGCGATCTGGGTGGCGAGAGTGACCCGTCCGAACCCGGAGTCTGATGACGGCCAGGCTGTCGGCGATGAGAGTGGTTCTGCAGGTTCAGATGATGAGGGAATCCCAGCGCGCTCGTAGGTGATCTTTACGTCTCTGATCAACCGGCATTGACGAGGAATTCAGTCCTGGTGATCGATCGGACTACGCTGGCGTTCCATGGCCCTTCTCGACACCGATGAGATGATCGAACGGTTTCGTCGTCGCGCCGCCGCGGTCAAGAAACGCCCCCTGCCTCCAGTTGGAGGGGATGAACGCCAAGAGTTCATCAAGCAGGCCAAGATCGACTATCTCGACTTTGCCATCATCGCTGATGCCAAGGCGGCAATCACCGATGGTGTCTTGACCCTGACGGTCGACCTCCGCCCGAAGAGTGACGACTGAATCGATCGAAGTCCAACCTGTGGTGTCCGGTCTGAGATCGGTCCTGCTAACCTGGCATCTCGCTACGCGGACGTGGCTCAGTTGGTAGAGCATCACCTTGCCAAGGTGAGGGTCGCGGGTTCGAATCCCGTCGTCCGCTCCACACGAAACCCCTGGTAGATCGGCATATGTGTCGAATCAACCAGGGGTTCTTCGCGTCCGGGCGCGCGTATGGAATGGGGTTTCGTGCACGTGTCAGATCGGTGTCATGCTCGGACCAATGCGGTGGTCGCGACTCGTTGAGCAGGTCAACGGCAACCGATCGGGTAACCCCTACCGCTGAACACCCATCGTCAACGGGATTGGTCAGCGCTGGTCTTCCCGACAAGCCCGGCTGTCCCTCATGGGTCAAATCCGATACTGGTTGTGGTGGTCATGGCAGGTTCTGGGGCTACCTCGGTGGGGTCGTCGTCGGCGATGCTGGAAACTGGTCTGCTGCCCATCGGTGTGCAGTGCCGGGCTTTTGTTTAGGTGTTCGTGTTGAGTAAATTTGGGGGTGTCGACTATGTCGAGGTTGCCGTGGCTCATCGTGGGCACGAATCATGGTCGCGTCACCGGAAACGCTCACGTGCGGCGATTGCCCATCGATGGCGGCGACTCGGTCGACTCGGTGGGGTGACCGGTCCCAGATCGCAACAACGACCAAGAGCCAGCAGTGAGGAGCTGGTGGAAAGGTGGACTTATGCGATGTCGTACAATTGGGCTTGTTCTTGCCCTCGTTTCCGTAGCTGGTTGTAGCTCGGCCGATTCAACGACGACGTCGGTGTCGGCTGGACATCAAGATGGCACTGCCTCGGCGTCGACCTCCGAGAGGTCTGCTCCTCGCGGAGCGCCCGGTGCTACCGATGCTCGACCTTCTCTGACAGCGTTTGGGGATGCTGACGTGATCCAGATCCCGGAGGGAACCCCAGGTGAGCTCTCTGTCGTCGCTGTGGGCGAGGACACGTCGCACGGCTATCTCTCGGTCATTGTCCGCAACAACACCGCTGAGGCGGTCGGGAGTATCGAAGCTGCTGTTGAGATCCACTCGGACGGTGAGGTCATCGAAACAACAACATCCCAACAGTTCATACCATGGGTTGTTGAGCCCGGTGAGATTGCCTTCGGTCGTGTGGGCTATAGCGAGAACCTGGCTCGCGAGGACATCACCTATGATCTGCGCCTCACTCCCTCTGTGGTCATCGATGCATACCGTGGCGTTCCGTCGGTTGAAGTCAACAATGTTGATGTGGACATCACCGGAACCGTGAAAAACACCAGCCAAGAGCTGATGAACGGTCCGATAGGCCTGGCGGTCGCGTGCTTCGATGAGAGTGGTACGTTCCTCGGGAATAAGTTCTCAATCGCTGATGAAGAGGAACTCGAGCCGGGAGCGACCGGATCATTCAAGATCACGCTCTTGGACCTGACGTGCGACAACGGGTTGATGTCAGCTTCTGGCTACCACTGGTGATCAGAACTCGAGAGATGTCGACATCACCGCACGATCAACCTGAGTGGATATCGACTTAGCGCTCTCGTAACCAAACGGTGGTGTTGGCGGGGATCAGATCATCGATCGGGGATGACGAGAGCAGGAGTTCGCCCTGAGGTCGCGGCACTGGATCGGGACCAAAATTGGTGATCGACACCATTCCCGATGGGCGGCGTAGGGCGAGCACCGAATCGGCTGGATGATCGATCCAGTCGATCTCTTCATCATCGACCAGTTCAGCGTGTCGCAGCGCGATCGCTGCCCGATACATCTCGAGGGTCGATCCATCCACGCCCACCTGGGTCGATGCTGCCAGCTTCCCATACACCTGAGGTTGGGGAAGCCAGGGTTCGGCATCCCCGAAGCCGAATGAGGGACCATCGGGTTCCCACGGCAGGGGAACCCGGCAGCCATCGCGTCCCTTGAGCTGGTGATCGGTGTTTTCCCACACCGGATCGTCGAGCACCTCAGGAGGAAGATCCCACACCTCAGGAAGGCCGAGCTCTTCGCCCTGATAGAGATAGAGCGAACCGGGAAGAGCCATCAAGAACAGGGTGATCGCTCGGGCCCGTCTCAGCCCAAGTTCCGCGTCGAGCGCCTCGACCGGGCCGCTGAGTGGCCAGAACTGCCACAGGGTTCCATCAGCCAAGCCGAGCCGGGTGGCGTGGCGCATCACATCGTGATTGGACATCACCCAGGTTGGGCTCGATCCCACACTGCGGGCGTAGGTCAACGCTGTCTCGGCGGTATCGCGGAAGGCGGTGGCGTTCCAGGGAGTGGTGATGAAGTCGAAGTGGAACGATTGATGGTATTCATCGGGACGCACATAGCGGGCGAGACGCTCGGGTGGAACCCAGGCTTCGGCCACCATCATGAGATCCCGACCCGCTGCCTTGCCCTCGTGATCGAGGAGGGTTCGCCACCGGCGGATGATGTCGTGAACCCCCTCACGGTCCCAATAGGGATGCTCATGTGTGGCGGTCGACGTGAGCAGGGGTGTCTCTTCGCGGATATCGGGGAAACGGCGGTCCTTGACTAGACCATGAGCGACATCGATTCGGAATCCATCGATGCCCCGATCGATCCAGAACCGGAAGATGTCGTCGAACTCGTCTTGCACCTCATCGTTGTCCCAGTTCAGATCGGGCTGGGTTGAGTCGAAGAGATGGAGATACCACTCCCCGTCATCGAGACGGCTCCACGCTGGGCCGCCGAAGACTGAGGTCCAATTGGTGGGTGGAAGCGCGCCGTTGTCGCCCCGGCCGGGCCGGAAGATGTAGCGCTCTCGTTCGGGTGCTCCGGGGCTGGCAGCCAGGGCTGCCTGAAACCAGGCGTGATCCGATGAGGTGTGGTTTGGCACCAGGTCGATGATGACCCGGATGCCGAGGCGGTGGGCATCGTCGATCAGATGCTCAGCATCGGCAAGGGTGCCGAATCGGTTGCTGATCGAGCGGTAGTCGGCCACGTCATAGCCGCCATCGTTGAGGGGCGAGGGATACCATGGCGAGATCCAGATCGCGTCAACCCCCAGATCGCTGAGATAGGGGAGCCGCTGCCGGATACCGGCGATGTCTCCCGTCCCGTCACCGTTCGCGTCGGCGAACGACCGTGGGTAGACCTGATAGATCACGGCGTGACGCCACCAGGGAATCGAGGACCGCGTTGTGCTCACCCCGCCAGTATGGACGAAACCGGTCGGACGTGCTCGGTTTGGTGCCCCGGTCGTGGCGATCGTTGGCGGTCCGGAGATCCTCGAGCTCGCCCGGTGGCAACTCCGGCGAATCGACTGTCACTGTGTCTGACGGAAACGCTGTTCCCAAAGGTTCTATGGTGGTGGTCAGCCCCCAGCTGGCGCCGGGATCGATGCCCGCGGTGAGCGGCTGAGAGCTAGGAAAGGGGAAACGATGAGACTCCCGATCGTTGGACTTGTCGTCGGCGTGGCGGTGGTCGCCGGGTGTGGTGCCGATGCGACACCGGACCTGGCCGATGTGGAGGAGCGGCTGGCCGATCTCGAGATGAGGGCTGATGCCGCTGACGCTGAACGCGACGCTCTCGCGGATGCATTAGCAACCCAGCACGCCGCCGATCAGGACGAGATCGTCGACACCTCGGCATCCAGCTCGACAACTACCGCTGCAGCATCGACCACCACTGAGGTGATCTTTCCCGAACCCGCAGCTCCCGACGCGTCCCCGTTTGCCACGGTGTTCGGTGATCTCGGTGAGCTTGCGATCCCGCGAGGGGCGCCGGGGGAATTGGCTGTTGTCGCTACCACCGACGGGCTGGATCGAACCGGTTCACTCGGGATCATCGTGCGCAACAATACGCCAGCTCCGATCGGGCGGGTCGAGATCGCTGTTGAGGCTCAACTGGATGGCGAGGTGATCGGAACGGGAGAGTCCACTCGGTTCCAGCCAACGGTGGTCGGTCCCGGTGAGATCTCGTGGGGATATGCGTATTTCGATGTCCGGACCTTTCCGGAAGGCACCACCTTTGACCTGTCGGTGACCTCTGAACCGCTCGATGGACGTTCCCCTGGTCTGAAGGTGATCGAAGTCAACCAGGCCGATTCGTACCTTCTTGGCACCGTCGAAAACCAGACGGATGCCACCGTCGATGGACCGATGACGATCACGATGGCGTGTTTTGACGCTGAGGGCAGCTTTGTTGGTATCGAGACCACGATGATCAACAACTATGACATTCCGCCTGGGCAAACCGGGTCGTTCGACACCAGGATTCTCGGGGTGTCGTGCGATCGAGGATTGGCGGCGGCGTCTGGCTACTACTACGGGTGATCAGGTGTGGGCAGCGGTGGTTCAAACTCGGCCTCTGAGCACTCCGAGATGAAGGTGGGTTGGGATCTGATTAAGGTGAGCGGTGATGGCTAAGAAGGGCACCACAGCGCCGAAGGGGCGCCCCACTCGAGCGAGGAGGCGAGGGGTCGCTCGTGACCCGATCTTTACCCCAGCGCTCCAGTGGGCCGCGGTGGTAGTGGTCGCTGTGGTGCTGTTCTGGATCATCGTCCAGATGATCGCTGGGTAGAGATTGTTGACCGCGTTCGCGGTCAACAATCGCCATAGTCGACCAGATGGTCGGCATGGCGGGCATAGACCGAAACGGCATCGCCTCCCCGGCCAGCTTCGACCTCGGCAGCCCACCGGTCGCGTCGAGCCACAATCCCATCGCAGCCTTGGGTGGTCCAGGCATCGAGATTGTTCTGGATCTCTGCTGGAAGATCGCCCACAAAGGTGATGCCGTCATCGGGGGTCAAGGTCACGGTGCGGTCATCCATGGTCAGGCCGGAGTATTCCACCGGTGCTGTGGTGACGACCGGTGCCGAGGTCGAGGGAACGGTGACCCGGTCACAGGTGAGCGCTGATGCGGCGCGTTGGGCATCGATGCTGGCACACCGGTTCCTGATGAATCCTTCGCTCGAATAGCCCACGATTCCCGGATGGGCATCGAGTTCAGCGGCCATCACCTCGAACGAGGGACACAGGAGGAGGGCCTTGTCGAGGAGACGGATCGTGTCATCGACATCACGGGCCGCGGCTGCTTCGGCCACGATGGTGCGACAGTCGGCGGTGGCCTCGTCCTCGTCGGCTGGTTGGCAGGCCATCAATGCTGAGACGACGGCGACGATGATGAGAGCCTGGCGAGGTCGGTGTGGACGCACGGCCCCAGTGTGTCACGACCAACCAGATCATTCGTGTCATCTCACCAGATCATTCGTGTCATCTCAGGTGACAAAACTCCTGATCACCGCCGATAGAGTGAAAACTTGTGGTGGCGTGGCCGAGTGGCTGAGGCAACGGCCTGCAAAGCCGTGTACCCGGGTTCGATTCCCGGCGCCACCTCCACCTTGTCGGCGGTCCTGTTCAGTGAACGGGGCCGCCGATGTGGGGTATGCCTCGATAGGGCTTGAGGCCGCTACCGTGGGAGAGTGCCCTGTTGCGCCCCAAGGACCCATGACCAGTTCTGACACGTTCTCCGACTCTCGATCTCCGGCCATGTCGACCACGGTGGTGGTGCCCGCCGCTCACCTGATGACCCCACTCTTGGGCGAGCGCGACCGCTATCTGCGTCGGATTGAAGACCGATTCTCGTCGAGCTCGATCGTGGTACGAGGCAATGAGGTCATCATTGAGGGTGGTGACCATGTCCGTGTTGGGCGGCTCATCACCGAACTGGTCGGCTTGGTGGAACGCGGCCATTCACTCGATGATCGCAGCGTCGATCAGGCGATCGCCATGGTGATCGCCGATGAGAAACCCACCGAGATCCTGACCCACGAGGTGCTCAAAGGAGCCAAAGGACGCCACGTTCGACCCAAGACCGCCGGTCAAAAGCGCTATGTCGATGCCATCGCCAAGAACATCATCACCTTCGGCATCGGTCCGGCAGGAACCGGCAAGTCGTGGTTGGCGGTGGCGATGGCCGTTCAAGCCCTCCAGGCCAAGCAGGTCAAGCGGATCATCCTGACCCGTCCAGCGGTTGAAGCTGGGGAACGGTTGGGATTCCTGCCCGGGGATCTGATGGCCAAGATCGATCCCTATCTGCGGCCTCTCTACGATGCCCTCTACGACATGGTCGATCCTGAAGGAGCTGCTCGTTTGGTGGAGCAAGGCATCGTCGAGGTGGCCCCGCTGGCCTTTATGCGCGGACGCACCCTCAACAACAGTTTCATCATCTTGGATGAGGCTCAGAACACGACCCCAGAACAGATGAAGATGTTCTTGACCCGTATCGGGTTCGGGTCCAAGGTTGTTGTCACCGGCGATGCCACCCAGGTGGATGTCGCCGATGGACGAAGCGGAATCCGAGGACTGGAACGAATCCTGCGTGGGGTGAATGGACTCGACTTTGTCCATCTCACCGCTGCCGATGTGGTTCGTCACCAGATCGTGGCCGACATCGTGGCCGCCTACGAACGGAGCGATTCCGGTCATGGCTGACCCTTACAGTCCCACCGGGGAGGCCGCCCCTCCCCATATCGTTGTGGCCAACGCCCAAGATGAGGTCGCTGTTGACCTCGACCGTTGGGCTCGCCTTGCCGGTCATGCCCTGGCTGCCGAAGGCGCGGTGGGGGAGATGACCTTGACCTTTATCGACCGCGACGAGATCGCTGCATTGAAGGAGCGTTATCTCGGTGGTAGCGGTCCTACCGATGTCTTGTCCTTCCCCCTCGACACCTCCGAAGCGCCAACGATCGGTGATGAACCTGCCTTGATCGGTGATGTGGTGATCTGCCCCTCGGTGGCTCACGACCAGGCACCGGACCACGCCGGCACCCTCGATGACGAGATCGCTCTCCTCGTCGTCCACGGCTGTCTCCATCTGGTTGGCTACGACCATGCCGATCCCGCCGAGACCGCGGTGATGAGAGGCCGAGAGCGCGAACTTCTTTCTGAATGGCATTGGAACGGTCCAGTGCCACCAGGTTTTCGACAGGAACAGGATTGATGACTACCAACGACATCTTGCTGTGCGTGGCAATCGCCCTCATCCTCATCGCTTTGGTGGGGATGGCAGCAGCCGAAACCGCGCTGAGCCGGACCACCAGGGTGAAGGCCCGGGCCCTGGCCGACGAGCACAAGACGCGAGCAGCTGAGGTCTTGGTCGAACTTGTCGACCAGCCCGAGCGGTTTGTCAACCCCCTCCTGGTGACGGTCACCACCTTGCAAACCGCACAAGCCTTCTTGAGCTCGATCGTGGCGGCGCGCTTCTTTGGCCCCTTGGGTGTGGTGGGTGTCTTCATCATCAATGTGCTGGTGTTCTTTGTCTTTGCCGAATCGATGCCCAAGACGTGGGCCCTCCTCAATAGCGATCGGGCAGCACTCATGCTGGCTCGGCCGACTGCCTGGCTGATCTCCTTCCCACCCCTACGTCTGGTGTCGCGCGGCCTGATCGGGCTCGCCAATGTGCTCTTGCCGGGCAAGGGGCTCAAGCAAGGGCCTTTCGTCAGCGAGCAAGAACTCTTAGGCATTGTCGAAGCAGCTGCCGAAGATGAGGTCATCGAACATGAAGAACGTGAGCTGATCGAGAGCATTATCGAATTCGGTGACACCGTGGCGCGCGAGATCATGGTGCCGCGCCCCGACATGGTGATCGTTCCCCATCAGGCGACGGTGTCCGAAGCCCTTGACCTGGCCATCGAACACGGGTTTAGTCGTCTTCCGGTCTTCAATCCCGACGATAATGACATCGTCGGGATCGCCAATGCCAAAGACCTGATTCGAGCCGAACGAGACCACCATGGCGGTGACTCGGTCCACAGCCTGCTCCGTCCGGTCTCGTTCGTTCCCGAAACCAAGCCGGTAGCGACCCTGATGCGCGAGATGCAGGCCGACAAGTATCACATGGTGATCGTGGCCGACGAATATGGCGACATCGAAGGGTTGGCCACCCTCGAAGACTGTCTCGAAGAACTGGTCGGCGAAATCATCGACGAATACGACACCGAAGACCACGATGTTGAATACCTCGACAATGGTGATCTCATCGTCGACGGTGGCCTCTTGATCGATGAGCTCAACGAGTTGACCGAGAGCGACCTTCCCGACGATGACTGGGACACGATCGGCGGCTTGATGTTTGGCACCCTCGGCCAGGTGGTCGAAGTCGGCGATGAGCTCGAGTGTGGTGGGTTCCGCTTTACTGCGGTCAAGGTGGAAGGGCGCCGGGTGCGCAAGGTCCGGGTCCACCAGCTACCGCCGCCACCTCCCGACGAGACCGATGACGAACCCCCGACCGAGTGGTCATCGAGGCTGCGGCGCAACAAGAACCGTCAATCCAACGGTTCCGATGAGCCAGCCGACGACCCGTCGGGGATTTCGTGACGGCGTAATTTGCCCAATCCGGTACGGGGCAAGGCGCGGACATATTCGATTCGGCGAGGAGCGCAATAGGCGGGAAGCACAGCTTTCACCCCGTTGCGGATCGCGTCGAGCGAGGGTGGCATCGAGGGATCGACCGGCACGATGACCGCGGTGACCGCATGGCCCCATTCGGGATCGGCGCGGCCGACGACCGCGACATCGGCGACACCCACTTCGGTGCGGATCGCCTCTTCGACCGGTTCAGGCCACACGTTTTCGCCGCCGGTGATGATCAGATCGGCAGCTCGCCCCTCAACCCGGAGACCGCCGTCGTCGTCGAGGTGTCCGAGATCGCCGGTGGACAACCAGCCATCAGCGTCGATTGGGGTGGTGCCGTCGCGATAGCCCCGCAACAGCATGGGGCCGTTCAGCTCGATGAGTCCATCGACGATGCGCACCTTGACCCCCTTAAGGGGCATCCCGTCATAGACGACCCCGCTGCCGGTTTCGGTCATCCCATAGGTGGCCACCGAGTTGGGTGGGCGCTCGGCTGGTGGGCGAGATCCCCCGATCACGATGGTGCGAAACACGCTGGGATCGATCCGGGCCAGTGTGGTGGCCACCAAGGACACCATGGTGGCCCCACTGGCCATCACCGCTTGGTGATCAAAGCCAGGATGCACAGTGAGCGGAGTTCCGGTGTGGAGGGCTCGTGTGATCACCGACAATCCACCCACATGGGAGAGGGGCAAACACGCCAGCCAGTGGTCATCAGGGCCAACCCCAAGGCGTTGAGAGGTCGCCTCGGCGGATGCCGCGACCGCATCATGGGTCAGGATCACGCCCTTTGGGGTGCCGGTCGAGCCACTGGTGGCCACCACGAGGGCATCGCCCGGCTCGATTGGCCATCCACCGGAGAGTCGGGTGGTGCCAGCCGGTTCGACCACTCGGGTTGCTCCCATGCGGGCAAGAAGCTCGGCTTTGGCCGATCGGGGAAGACGCTGATCGATCGGCAAGATCGCGTCGCCGTCATCCCAGGCTCGTACGAGCGCGGCAACAAAGGCTGGTCCGCCAGGAAGATCGAGGGCAAGGAGCTCGCGCACCAGTCTCTCTTATCACCGATTGGCGGGTTCCGGAGCCGAATTGTTGATCCCAGGGTGGGAAAGCCTCGTCACGGCCTCCATCATGGCGGGCACATGTCGAACACGCCTACCCCTCGTCTCGCTGATTGGATCGCTGGTGCTCGGCCCCGGACCCTGCCCGCTGCCGTGGTGCCGGTCGCCGTTGGTGCCGGTGCTGCCGTGGGATACGAGGGTGCTGCGGTGGTCTGGTGGCGGGTGATCGCCGCGCTGGCGATTTCGCTCCTCCTCCAGATCGGGGTCAATTACGCCAACGACTACAGCGATGGGGTTCGAGGCACCGATGATGATCGTGTCGGTCCGATGCGATTGGTCGCGTCGCGAACCGCATCGCCCAGATCGGTCAAGATCGCGGCGATCTCTGCCCTCGCTCTTGCCGGGGTGATCGGAATGATCGCTGCCGCAGCAACCTCCTGGTGGCTGGTGGCGATCGGTGTGGTGGCGATCTTGGCAGCGTGGGGATATACCGGCGGACCCAAGCCCTATGGCTATCTCGGACTCGGCGAAGTCTTTGTCTTTGTCTTTTTCGGACTGGTCGCCACCGTCGGCACCACGTTCTTGGCTATCGAAGCCCTTCCCGGGGTGGTCTGGCCTGCATCGGTGGGGGTGGGCCTGCTCGCCTGTGCCTTGCTGATGATCAATAATTTGCGCGACATCCCCACTGATCGAGAGACCGGCAAGATGACCTTGGCGGTTCGCCTCGGTGATCGTCGGGCTCGAGCGGTCTTCGTCGGCCTTATCGTCGGTGCGGTCATGATGGCGGTGGTCAGCGCGTTCATGCGGCCCTGGGCGGCGTTGGCGGCGATCTCGCTGGTGATTGCCTGGCGACCGATCAGAGCGGTCCGACGTGGTGATACGGGGAGCGATCTGGTCCCAGTTCTTGCCGCTACCGGCATGACCCAACTGGTGTATGGCGCGCTCTTGACTGTGGGCTTGGTGGTCTCAACGCTGTGATGATCCCCGGGCGGTCGTCGTCAGCCATGTGACGATCCGGGTTGCCGTTGCTACTGGCTGTTCAAGATGGGCAGCGTGTCCGGCATCGGCGATCGTGTCGAAGGTGGCTGACGGCAGATGTTGAGCGAGGCGTTGGCCGAGCGCGGTGAACTTGTTGTCATGTTCGCCGGCGAGAACCAGGACCGGGATCTCTACCTCGCCAAGCCGATCCCACAATGGCGTCATGGTGCCAGTGCCATACGAGCGCAGGCTGTGGGCCAGACCGGCCTCGGTATTGCGTCGGCGTTCGATATCGCCGGTTGGGTCGGGCGGCAAGCCGGCAAAGAGGGGAGCAGTCAGCCAGCGATCGAGGAAGGCATCAACCCCCTCAGCTACGACCTGGTTGGCCAGTGCATCGTCGTGGGCGATTCGCTGGTGGCGTTCATCAGGGGTGTCCAGCCCAGCGGTGGCCCCGATCACCACCAGACGTTTGATCGAACCGGGGTGCTGGACCGCCGCGGTCAGGGCGACCCGTCCTCCCATCGAATAGCCCACATAGGTGCCGGGTCCGGCCAGTTCGATCACCGGGCCGGCAAGCTCGACGATGTCGGCAGGCCGATCGTCGCTCGACAGCCCATGACCGGCCAGATCGACAAAGGTCAGGCGCGGTGGCGGAGTGATCGCCTTGGTGATCAGGCTGGCGGTGTGGTGCCAATGACGGTGGGTTTGGGTGAACCCGTGGAGCAAGACCAGATGCTCGTCGGCCGGCACAGGGGTCATCTGGCCAGCATAAGACGCGATCGAACCGGCCGCGGGGGCCTATCGTCAAGACGGTGATTCGACACCGAGACAGATCGAGGAGAGGGTGATGAGCGCGATCGGTAACGCCAATGCCACCGCTTGTGCGACCCTGGTGGACGAGTGGATCGCCCAGGGACTTCGCCATGCGGTGATCTCTCCCGGATCACGCAGTACGCCATTGGCGATCGCTGCGGCCGAACGCGATGAGATGACGACCCATATCGTCCTCGATGAGCGTTCCGCTGGGTTTGTGGCCCTGGGCATTGGATTGGATGAAACACCAGCCCTGCTGATCTGCACGAGTGGCACCGCAGCAGCCAATTATCTTCCTGCTGTCGTCGAAGCTGATCTCTCCAATGTGCCGATCCTGGTCTGTACTGCCGATCGGCCACCGGAACTGAGAGGGATCGGTTCACCACAAACGATCGATCAGATCGAGCTCTATGGCTCAGCAGTGCGCTGGTTTTGCGATGTGCCACCACCTGATGAGGCCGATCCAGCCTCGTGGCGGCCGCTTGCTCGGCAGGCCGCCCAACTCGCTGTCGACGGTCCAGCCCATCTCAATCTGCCGTTCCGGGAACCCCTGGTGGGCACGGTCGGTCATCTTCCTCCGCCGCTCACATCGGTTTCGTCGGTGTCGACCGCCAGACCGGCGATCGATCTCGGTCGGTATGCCGATACCCAGCGGGGGATCATCGTGGCTGGAGGTCGGTCAGGGGTGGACCCAAACGAGCTCGGGGCCCTCGCCGAACGTCTTCGGTGGCCGATCCTGGCTGATCCGTTGTCGGGGCTGCGCGGGCATCCCCAGGCGGTCGTCACCGCTGATGCTCTGGTGCGAGAGCCCTGCTTCGCCCAGCACCAGATTCCCGACCTGGTGGTTCGGGTTGGTCGCGCTCCGGCTTCGAAGGTGATCTCTCAGTGGAGCGAGCCGGTCCCGGTCATCCAGATCGGCGGCCCGGGGACGGTCGACCCAGAGCGCAATGTGGTCGTCACCGCTGAGCTCGCTGATCTTGAAGGATGGATGGGTTCATCAGATCGGTCATGGCTCGATGGCTGGATAACCGCCGATCAGGTCGCCGAGGGCGTACTTGCTGACTTGCTCAGCCAAGGGGATCTATCCGAACCAGCGATCGCTCGCCTGGTCGCTGACACCCTGCCCGACGATGTCGACCTGGTGGTGTCATCGTCAATGCCGGTTCGGGACATCGAATGGTTCGGGGGTCGTCGAGCTCGGGCTCATGCCAACCGGGGAGCAAACGGAATCGATGGGGTGGTGTCTACCGCGGTGGGGCGAGCCCTGGTCGGTCGGTCGGTGGCTGTTCTGATCGGCGATCTGGCCTTCCTTCACGATGCGAACGCCTTGTTGGCGCTGACCGATCGGGGAGTCGATCTGCGCATTGTGGTGATCGACAATGGGGGCGGAGGCATCTTTTCCTTCCTGCCCCAGGCCACCCATCTCAATCGCAGCCGGTTTGAAGAGCTCTTTGGGACGCCCCATGGAACCGACATCATCTCCCTTGCTCGGGCTCATCGGATCGATGCGACCACCGTCAACACTCGCGATGAGCTGATTGATCGGTTGCACACACCTGGCCCCTCGGTGACCAGGGTGGTGAGCGATCGAGCCGCCAATGTGACCAGCCATCGGTGTCTTGTTCAAGCTGTCCACGACACTCTCACTACCCGCCGGTCGATTACCGATTAGGCGCTGGTCTCCAAGGTGTCTTGTGGTGGACGCAAGCTCGCTGTTCACTCGTGCCCGTCCGAACCACGTTGCCGCGGTCGAGCGCCGTGGCGCTGACGGTGCGGACACGATGTGTCGATTCAGGGGAGGCTTCGGGTGTTTGGTAACGACGATGTGTATGGTCACCGGGGGAATCGATTGGCCGTACCGCAGCAATGTCGAGAATTCTCTTGCCGGTGATCGTGGCGGCTTGAGAACGTGTCGCACTACATCGGAGCTCGGGTTATTCGCTGGTAATGACGACGTGGTGCCTATCCGTTAAACGCACAACGCGCTGAATTTGCGTAGTAAGAGTTGAGCGGCTATCGACTTGGTGACAACTCAGATAGCTTGAGGCGAATAGACATTATGCTTTTGCTGCGATTGACTCGCGTATAGCGGTTCTGCTAATATATATTATTCCGATATTTCCAGTGGGGGGCGATGTCATGGGCGCAGCTGCGGTGTTCCGTTCGATGGTGATTGGGGGGTTGTTGTTGGGTGTTGGGGCGGTGTCGTCGCCGGCTGCGGCAGCTGATGATGTCTACTGTTATGGTCAGGTTGCGACGATTGTGGGTACCAATGGTAACGACACGTTGTATGGGACAGCCGGAAATGACGTCATCCATACCGGTGGTGGAAATGACACGGTATACGCTGGTGGAGGTAATGATCGTGTTTGCGGTGGCGACGGTGATGATAGTTTATATGGTGGTGATGGTGTTGACTATATTGCCGGTGGCAACGATGATGATGTGTTAGGGGGTTACGATGGTGACGATAGGTTGTATGGTGGTAGTGGTGATGATGTTATTGTTGGTGGGTATGGGAATGATGTGTTGAGTGGGGGCAACGGACGGGATGCTCTGTATGGTCGTTGCGAATACAGTGAGTGTGACAACTATGACGGTCGTGTGGATACTGATCGTCTGTATGGTGGCAGTGGCGATGACTATTTAGATGGACTGGAGGGTGATGATGTGTTGTTTGGTGGGTTGGATGACGACGCGCTTTGGGGCGATGATGGTGATGACACGTTGTATGGTGGGAGCGGTGATGATGCTCTGCATGGCGAAGGCGGTGATGATGTGTTAAGCGGGAATAGTGGTAACGATTATGCGGTCGGTAGTTGGGGTGATGATGAGATGTATGGCGGTGGCGGAAACGACCAGATGTGGGGTGATTCGGGTAATGACAAGATCGTGGGTAATCCTGGCACAGATGAGATGTATGGTGGCGATGGTAATGACGACTTGTTTGGTGGTACTGGTGCGGATGAGATGGATGGTGGCGCTGGTGATGATGTGATGAATGGGCATTGGCAGCCTGACACGATGGTTGGCGGCCTAGGTGATGATAAGATGTATGGCGGCAAAGGTAATGATGTGATTTATGGTGATGACGGCGATGATGTCATCTATGGTCGCCGGGGAGAAGACTACCTTTATGGTGATGGTGGAAGTGATCGGCTATATGGTGGTCGTGGTGCGGACACGATTGAAGATGTGTCAACGCCGGCGGTGTTTGGGTATTTACATGGTGGCAGCGGGGTTGATAGTTGTACATCGAATTATGCGCAGAGCACCTACGTGAGGTGCGAAAACACCTAAACATCCACATGATGTACTGCTGACGAGCGGGGGGCATCGTGAGAGACATGTGAGTGGTTGTTGGTATCTCGATGTGGGGTGCGAACGATCGTGTGTGCTGTTGGGTGGGCGCTCGTTTGTTGGTGGTTTGCTTGGTGTGCGAGGGTGGTGTTACCATGTGGTAACGTTATGGATGCCTAGTGAAAGGGCGATGTCATGAGCACACGTGTGGTGTTGCGTTCGATCGTGGTTGGGGGATTGTTGTTGGGTGTTGGGGCGGTGTCATCGCCCGCGACAGCGGATCAATACATTTGCTCTGGTGAGGTTGCGACGATTGTGGGTACTGATGGTGATGATGTTATCTATGGGACAGCGGGCGATGATGTCATCTATGCGCGTCGTGGAAATGACACGGTTTACGCTGGTGAAGGTGACGATATCGTTTGTGTTGACGATGGTGATGACTATGTGGATGGTGGTGATGGGGCCGATAGCATGTTTGGTGGGGATGGGAATGACTTGCTGTATGGTGGCGCTGGAAATGATCGGATAGTTGGTTACTTTGGTAATGACTACTTAGACGGCGGTGACGGTAGTGACGTGCTAGATGGATACTCTGGCAATGATGTGTTGAAAGGTGGCAGCGGTGATGATGAGTTATACGGTTACTACAATGACGATGAGCTGTATGGTGGTGATGGTGATGATGTTCTTGTTGGTGGGTATGGGAATGATGTGTTGAGTGGGAACAACGGCAACGATAACCTGTATGGCCGTTGTGAATATGAGGAGTGTGACGAGTATCCCGGTAGCAGTGGTCAGGGTGATGATGATCGGTTGTATGGGGGATCTGGTGATGATTATTTAGATGGGTTGGAGGGTGATGATACATTGTTCGGTGGACTAGATGATGACACTCTGTATGGCGATGATGGTGATGATACGTTGTATGGTGGGAGCGGTAATGATTATATGATCGGCGAAGATGGTGATGATGTGTTGAGCGGTAATGCGGGCGATGACTTCGTCGCAGGCTGGGACGGTGATGATGAGCTGTATGGTGGTGGTGGTGCCGACCGTGTGCTCGGTGGTTCAGGTGATGATGAGATGGTTGGGAATCCTGGTGCAGATGTGATGTGGGGTGGTGATGGAGCTGATAACTTGTTTGGTGGTACTGGTGCGGATACGATGTATGGTGAGGCTGGTGATGATGTGATGAGGGGGCATTGGCAGTCTGATGCGTTGTATGGTGGTGGTGGTAATGACAAGTTGTATGGTGGTAGGGGTAATGATGGGTTGTATGGTGGTTCTGGTTCTGATGTGTTGTATGGGAATGATGGGCGTGATGTGTTGAAGGGTGCTCGTGGTCGGGATTATTCGTATGGTGGTCGTGGTGCGGACACGATTGAAGATGTGTCAACGCCGGCGGTGTTTGGGTATTTGCATGGTGGTAGTGGGGTTGATAGTTGTACATCGAACTTTGCGCAGAGCACCTATGTGATGTGCGAAAATACCTAAACATCAGCGCGATGTGCTGCTGGAGAGCAGGGACATCGTGAGAGACGTGTGAATGGTTGTTGGCACCCCAATGAGGGGTGCCAAGAATCGCGTGAGCTTGCTAGCTGCGGGGTGCATCCTTAAAGAACCGGCGATAGGGCAGTGGAAATTGGCGACGAGTGATCGGATCTAGGGGCGGACAATCGCGCCCAACATGGCTTGGAACTTGGCCTGGGTCTCAGCGAGCTCCTCCACAGGAGCACTATCGGCCACGATGCCGCCGCCGGCCACCAAGCGGGCTGAACAGCGATCATCGCTGAACTCAGCACAGCGCAACGACACCGCCCAGGTCCCATTGCCCGAACCATCACACCAGCCGACCGCGCCTCCATAGAGGCCGCGTTCAAACCCTTCCACTCGCCGGATGACCTCGATCGCATCGTCGCGTGGATAGCCACCAACCGCTGGAGTCGGTTGGAGCGCTCGCACTAGGTCGATGACCGTCGCGGTGGGACGCGACAGCATCCCCTCAGCTCGCGAGCCCAAGTGTTGAACATTGGCGACCTTGACGATTTCGGGGCTGGGTGTCCAATCGAGATAGCTGCAATAGGGCAGCAAGGTGTCGCGCACCATCTCGATCGCTGCTGCATGTTCGATCCGGTTCTTGGGACTGCGATGCAGCTCAGCTGCCAGGCGAGCATCAAGCTCATCATCGCCAGTGGTGCGGGTGGTGCCTGCCAAGGGAAACGACGAGACAGCGGTGCCGTTCACCGAGACCAAGAGCTCGGGCGAGGCACCGATAAAGCCATCGATCGAGAATCGATAGCTGGTCCGAAAAGTGGCTTCCAGTCGTCGTAAGACTGCATGGAGGTCGATCGGTCCATCGGCGGAGACCCGAATGGGGCGGGCGATGACTGCTTTTCGTAGATTGCCAGCAGCGACTTCATCACGGGCAGTCATCACCGCTGTGAGATAGTGATCGATGTCGATATCGGAACCGATCGTCCACGATCGACTCGTCGGTGTCGGATGGGTTGGCGAGCTCACCGAGTCGAGCGGGATGTCGTCGATCGTGGTGGTCCACTGCCGACCACTGGCATCACGCCCGACCATCACTGCGGGAATGATCAGATCAGCAGATGAACCAGGCAAGAACGGCACAGCTCCGATGGCGATCGGTCCTGGTGTTTCGCCCACCCGATCGTGATGATCGATGGCAGCTAGAAATTCGACCGCTTCATCGATCGGCACCCGAGCCGCCACTCCACGTCCGGCGATGCCCACTCCCTCGCGCACAAAGAGATAACCATCACCGCGGGCAACATCGGTCAGGTTCAGCTCACCGACGTAGGGGACGGTGACCGCTCGCATCAATCCCGAGTTCCGGTGAGCTGCTGGACGATGCCGCCGGTCATCACCAGATGGCGAGCATTGCCGAAGCCCACCTGACGCAACATCTTGAGCATGGTCTCCGGCTCGGGCAGATAGGCGACGCTCCGAGGCAGATAGCTGTACGCGGCCCGATCCGAAAACACGGCTCCGATCTTGGCGACCACCTTGCCGAAATAGATCTCATTGCCCCACCGGATCAGAGGGTTGGTCGGTACGCCAACATCGAGCAGGGCGATCCGTCCACCAGGCCGGACAACCCGGGCCAATTCGTTGAAAAACGCTCCCAGGTCGACCAGGTTGCGCAGAGCAAATCCGCAGGTGACACCGTCGACCGAGTGGTCGGGCACCGGCAGCCGCAATATGTCAGCCTGGACCCGAGGAGCCCCGGAATGATCGGCAGCCAACATGCCATACGAGAGATCGATCGAGATCGGAGTCAGGCCAGCTTCACGCAGGTCAACGCAGAGATCGCCAGTTCCCGACGCCAGATCGATGACCACTGAACCGATCGGCAAAGCCAAATCCCGGACCGTGGTCCGCCGCCACCGACGATCGAGCCCGAAGGTCATCACCCGGTTGACAAAGTCATAGCGCGGGGCGATGGCATCGAACATCTCGCGTACCGCTTTTCTCTTTGCTTCGCCCTGGGGCAGCGTTTGGGTATCCCAGGACGCGTTGGCCTTCACGTCGATTGAGGCTACAGACCCACCGACCACGTCAAAGCGATCTAGGGTCAAGATGTGACACGGCGCACCATTCTCCATGTCGATATGGATGCGTTCTTCGTCAGCGTCGAGCTGCGTCGTCGGCCCGAACTCGTCGGTCGGCCAGTTGTCGTCGGCGGAACCGGCCGCCGTGGGGTGGTCGCTGCGGCCTCCTATGAAGCTCGTCGCTATGGGGTGCATTCGGCGCTGCCCTCGGCGGTGGCGCGCCGACGTTGCCCCAGCGCGGTGTTCCTTCCTGGGGACTATGAGCTCTATGCCGACGTCAGCAGACAGGTTCGAGCGGTATTTGAGACCTACACCCCCTTGGTTGAACCCCTCTCACTGGATGAAGCCTTCTTGGATGTGAGCGGGTCGAGGCGACTGTTTGGTGATGGGGTCGAGATCGCCCATCAGATCCGACGCGATATCGCCGAATCGGTGGAGCTGGCTTGCTCGGTCGGTGTCGCCCCCAACAAATTTCTGGCCAAGATGGCATCGGTCGAAGCCAAACCACGGGCCACATCAACCGGGGTGCAGCCCGGCAAGGGGATCATGGTGATCGAGCCCGGGACCGAACTCGACTTCTTGCACCCCTTGCCGGTCAAGCGACTGTGGGGTGTTGGCCCCGCCACCCTGGTCAAGCTGGAACGCCTCGGCATCGTCACGATCGGCGACCTTGCCGCCCTGGACGAGAGGGTGATCATCAGGGCCCTCGGTCGGGCCCACGGGCGTCACCTCTCGGCCTTGTCCCGGGGGATCGATCACCGACCGGTGTCAACCGGTGGTGGGGCCAAATCGATCAGTCACGAAGAGACCTATGCCGATGATTTGGTCGACGGCGACCAGGTGGCGCACCAACTTGTCCGCCTCGCCGATGGGGTTGCTTCTCGCCTGCGACGCGCTGGGGTTGCCGGGCGTTCCCTCACCCTCAAGGTGCGGTATTCGGGCTTCCACACCATCACCCGTTCGATCACCCTTGACGATCCTGCTGACACCACCGAAGTGATCGTGGCGGCCTTGGCCCCCTTCCTTGATGATCTCGACATCAGTGTTGGCATCCGTCTGATCGGGGTTGCAGCAAGCCAGCTGGTTGAACCAACCCACCAGCTCAGCTTGTTTGAGGACGACACCTCATCGACCACCGCCACCACGGTCGATGAGATCCGTGACCGGTTCGGCCCCGACTCGATCGGCCCGGCCAGTGCGGTGACCCGTGCCGGACTCAAGGTGGTCCGGCGAGGAGCCCAACAATGGGGGCCAGACCAGCCCGGTGAACGTCCCGATGGCTGAGTGCCGGTGTTGGGGGCGACATAATCCGCGGGTGTGCGTTGAGGCTGACACCCAAACGTGAAAAGATGGAGCTGCATGCCACTGTCAGAGAACGAAAAACGGATCCTTCGTGAGATCGAAGAAGAACTCGGATCAGCAGCGTTCGCTCGCCAGGGCTATCGGGTATCACCCCGTCGCCTGGTCCTCTTGATCGTCGGGCTGATCGGCGGTGTGATCCTGACCATCATCGGCCTGACCGTGAGCTATTGGCTGGCGTTCGTGATCTTCGTCGGGGTGCTCGTTCTGGGGCTCTTGGTCGAAAACGAGGTCCGGATCATCAGCCGAGATCGTCTTGGCACCTTGCCGGTGACCGCGTGGTTGACCGGAGCGATGCGTCGTTCTGGGCCGACCGCACCCGGCAACCATGAACCTCGCTAATTCCACTCGGTGAGATAGCGGCGTAGCCGGTCGGATCGGGTCAGGGTGGCCGCGACCAGACTGTCGATCTTGTCGGTGATCGTGTCAGCGGTATCGGCGAGCGAGGCCAGCGTCTGGTCTCGTTGAGGTGAGTTAGGGCCGAAGAGATGGCGTTCAACGATCGCGGCAAGATCGACCATCAGGGGATGGGCTGAAGGAAACTGCACCCCGGTTGATGCAGCGATTTCAGCCGGGGTCATCGATGGATCGGCGATCATTCCAACGGCGTTCAATGAGCGTAGAGCCCGGGTCCAGTCTCGTTCGATTCGATCTGATGGTGAGCGGCGAGCATGTCGGGACCGATTCATCCGTCGTAGCGCTTCGGGTGCCATCACCGCGATGGCCACAATGCCAAACCCCAGGATCGACCACCACAGTCGGCGATGAGAGGGAGGTGGCGATGGAGCCGGAGACGGTGGTGGCCCGCTCGGAGCGGCCGGGGTCAGCGTCGACCGGGGAGTGTTGTCGCCGGATTCTTGAACGGGAATGGTGACCGGGATGGTCGTGCTCGGCTCACCGGTGGCCTGCGCTGGTTCAACTCCGGTGTGGGTGCTGGTCGTGGAATCACCGCGTCCTGGCGTGGGCTCAAAGGGAACCCAGCCCACATCGTCAAACCAAATCTCAGGCCAGGCGTGGGCGTGGAGTTCTTTGACGTGGTACACCCCGGCCTCGTCACGGTCACCGGAGGTATAGCCCACGGCGACGCGCGACGGCAGGCCCACGGTTCGGGCCATCGCCGCATAGGTCACCGCGAACTGTTCGCAATATCCCACCCGCTCGTCGAGAAAGGTGGTGATCGCGTCGATGTCGTGGCCGGGTTCAACCGTCAGGCTGTACTCGAACTCCGATCGGAACCAGTTCTGAAGCGCCAGCGCAGCGTCATAGCCGGTCGGGGCGTCAGCCACCAGCTCCCGAGTGAGCGTGACCACCGATGGGGGAAGATCCGAAGGGAGGTCGAGCGAGGTCGACAAGGGTGGGTTTGCCGATCCGACGGAACGAAGACGGTCAGGATCGAGAGCCGGCCGTTGGGACACCAGGGTGAACACATCTCCGGGCTTGAGGGTTCGTTCGGTCACCACGAAGGCTCCGGTATCGGCCCCCTGCCTGACCATCACTGAGCCGTCAGCCCCTTGGCCTGACGCTTGACGAGGTTCAGCTGCCACCGGGACCAGATGGCCCGGTAGGTCCACGATGGTGACGGTGTGGGCGAAGATGTCCTCGGGGGAGAGTTGGGCATCACCGATCTCCTCGATCGATTCTTCGGCCAGTTGGAAGGTTGAGCCATCGAACTCCGACAGGGTGGTCAAACGCCAATAGGCCGGCTGGGCGGAGATGACCTGGAAGACCTCACGGTCCTGGCGCTCGGTGAGGCGAGAACGGATGTCGACCAGGGGGGAGGCGATCCTGGTGACACGCTGGGTGGCCTCTCCGCTGGTGTTGAGAATCGGTCCAGCTTGAGCTCCGGGAAGACGAGGGCCGACCACGCCGGCCAGTGCAGCGACCGCGGAAGCGGTGGCGATGATCGCGATCGGTGTCCACGACCGGGAACCCTGGGATGTGGTTCGATCGAGGTGCTCGGTGGCGTGGAACCACCTCAAGCCAGCGATCGTGATCACCGAGACAAACACCAAAACGATCGGCAGGATGGGGCGGTGATCGGCGATGCCCAAGGCGATGACGACGACCACGATGGTCAGGCCGGGCACCAGGGGTTCGACCTTGGCGCGAGCCCGAAAGGCCAACCCATCGCTGACCACGACAGCCAGGGCGATGGCAAGGGTCGCCACCACAGCCCATCCAGCATCGAAGGCCACCGGTGGCGTCACCGCATAGAGCTCATCTGGCAAGGCCCGAAGATCACTGACCCAGTCGTGCCAGGTAGCAGCGGTTGGCAGGGTCCACCAGGTCGTCGCCGGTGAGACGGTCAGAACCGAGAGCCAGGCGACCGAGAGTGCCGACGTCAGGATCGAGAGCCATGAGGGCAAGGGGGACAGACGCATGAGTGCGGTGACCAGATGGCCGACCACGATCAGGGTCGCCATCGAGCGAAACATCTCTGTGTCATCGAAGACCCGCAGCAAGAAGGCCGCCACCACCAGGTGGAAGACGATCAGATAGCCCGACGCTGCCAGCTCGTGGAATCGACGGCTGGTCATCACGCCTCCTGTCCGACCAGGCGACACCAGTTGTCGACAAACTCACCGGCCGATCGAGCGGCGATGTCGCCAGGATCGTCGGGATCGGTGAACAGACCCACCAGGAGCAAGGACGGGTCGGTAACCCGTTGAGCGGCTTGCCAGGCTGATGATCGCGAAGATGGGGTGATCACCACGATCAGTCCGAGCCCCTCCGATGGGTCTCGTTCGATCGTGGCAAGTTCACCATTTGGCGTGATGACCGCCAAGGCGCGCAAGGCCCGATCGGCGATGTCCGGTCCGGAAAGGTCATGATCAGTGGTGACCAATCGGGTGGTGAGGCCGCCATGTTCAGCGCTCACCACCAAGCTGGCGGCCACGGTCACCGCAACCTCAAAGGGATGTTCATCGCTGTCTTGATCGAGGATCACGATGAATCGGGTGAGATGGGGTGGCTCGGTGAGGCGAACCTTGAGATCGTCATGGCGGGCTGATGCCTTCCAATCGATCATCCGCAGCTCATCGCCGGGCCCGTAGTCACGAAGGCCATCAAACTCGCCGATGCCGCGGTGATGGGCCGCGGTCAAGAGTCGTTGACCAAGAGGGCCGCGGCCAAGCTCGGGGAGCGGTACCAGTTCGGCTCGGGGAGCGACCAGGATCTCGTCGCGTCCGAGGGCCATCCGGCGATGGTGGGCCAGGCCGATCGGGTCGTCACGATCGATCACTAAGGGGCCGATCAAGACCCGGCCCCGGTGCCGAGTGGGAACCTGATAGCTCACCGTGACATCCTTGCCCGACGGTAAGGAATCGAGATGGAGTCGGGCACTGTGACGGGGGCCAACCGGCTCGATCAGATCGATCGGAGGGGAGCGGCGGGCCGGGGGCACCTCGATGCGGAGATCAACCCGTCCGGTATGGCCCACGGTGAGCAAGAGGGGACGGATATGGCGGGTGATCGCCACTCGCGGTTGTCGAATCGCCACGATCACCATCCCGATGATCGTGGCGGCCGCCAGTCCGGCAGCCACGATGAAGAGATCGGTCAGGGCGAGGAGACGCCCAACCACGCCCAGGGTTGCCGCGGCGCCGAGGGCGGTCCATCCCGGTCCCGTCGGTGCGATCATCGCGTTGTCGGCACCGGAATCGAGTCGAGGATCTCGGCGATCACGTCATCGCTGGTCGTGCGAGCTGCACTTGAGGAACGCAAGATCAGTCGGTGAGCCAAGACGGGGATCGCCAGTTCTTTGAGATCATCGGGGGTGACATAATTTCGTCCCCGGACCGCCGCCAATGCTCGGGCTGCGGCAGCAAGCTGGAGCAATGCCCGTGGCGACAAGCCCAGTTCGATCGCTGGATGACGACGGCTGGCATCGGCGATGTCGACCAGATAGGTCTTGAGGGCTGGGGCGATGAAGACCCCTCTGACCGCCGCGATCATCGCGGTGACCTCATCGCCGGACACCACCGGCTCGATCTCGCTCAGTCGATGGGCAGCACCTTGATCATCGAGGATGGCAAGTTCGGCTGAACGCTCGGGATAGCCCAACGAGATTCGCATGAGAAAGCGATCGAGCTGGCTTTCGGGGAGGCGATAGGTGCCCTCTTGTTCGATCGGGTTTTGGGTGGCGATCACCATGAAGGGCGGTTGCAGCGCTCGCGTGGTGCCATCAGCGGTGACCTGGCGCTCTTCCATCGCCTCCAACAGGGCGGACTGGGTTTTGGGTGAGGCCCGATTGATCTCGTCGGCCAGGACGATATTGGCGAACAGTGGGCCTCGCTGGAACCGAAAGCGGCTGGTTGCCTTGTCATAGATGCTGACCCCCACCAGGTCGCTCGGTAAGAGATCAGGAGTGAACTGGACCCGCTTCCAGGTGCAGTCAACCGAGGTGGCAAGGGCCTTGGCCAGGCTGGTCTTACCGACCCCGGGAATGTCCTCGATCAGGAGATGACCGTCGGCCAAGAGCGCGATCAGGGTCTGCTCGATCGAGCTCTGCTTGCCGTGGACCACCCGACCGATCGCCGTGATGATCGCCTCGGACAGATCAGAAAACGTGGAAGAACGAGAGGCACTCACACCTGTTGAGAGTAGACGCTCACACCTCGAGGACGGACGCGCGTCAGTCCAGATACCGTCAGGGAGGTGGCCAACGGATTCCTTGCCCTCGATATCTTGCCGTCGAGATTGACGGCTGGCATCGCCACCGCTGAGGGGCAGATCGTGATGCGAGACCGGATTGCTACACCTCAACGCAATGTGTGGCCAGCGGTGATCCAGCTGGTTCGGCGGGTGATCGCTGCCAACTCCACCGGGGTCGTCGCCCAAGCGATCGGGGTGACCTGTCCGGGGCCGATCGATCGGGCGACCGGGTCGATGAAGCCGTTCGGTCTTCCCGAATGGCACGGGTTCCCGCTCCGGCGCGAACTCAGCGAGATGTTCGGATTGCCGGTAGAGATCGATACCGCTGGGCGAGGACTGGCCCTGGCCGAGGTCTGGATCGGTGAGACGTCCCGTCGCTCCCGCAACGACCAAAACGTTGCGGCCTTGGTCGCTTCTGATGAGGTTGATGGTGGCTTGATCATCAAGGGACGTCTCGCTCAGGGCACCATGATGAACGCTGGCCAATTTGGCCACATCATCGTCGAACCCGAAGGGGTCGAGTGTCAGTGTGGTGCGGTCGGGTGTTTGAGCGCCTATGTGGGGAGCCGGAGTATCCAGATGAGCACCGGTCGTGACCTCAGGCGGACGCCGCCGGCGATCGTGGAGCGCACCGGGATCATGCTGGCTCGGGCGTGCGCCTCAATCGCTGCCATGTTCGATGTGTCCGACATCGTGGTCGGTGGGGTGGTTCCCCTGGCCCTTGGGCCCGATCTCTTCGTCGCCGTCCAACATGAGCTCGACCAGCGGTCCCGTTTGGCCCACCTCGGCGAGCTGAGGGTCAGAGGGGTGGCGCGTCTCGGCCCGCTGGTCGGCGCTGCCGCAGTGGCTCACGATGCTGACCTGATCGCCAGGGACGGAGCCGACGACGAGAGCTCGACCGGTCAAACCCGATCGGTGTGGACACCCAAAGTCCTTACCGATGATGCTGATCTTGGGGCTCGGGTGCGCATTATCTCTCCCGATTCCGCTCCCGGCGACGGTGTTGACAACCCTGCTGGCTGAGGCTGGATCGCTCGGTTGTCGTGCGGGTCTTAGCCGGTGATCGCTGCCGACTAGGGTGATCCCATGGATCCAACCTATTCCCCTGAGACCGAGGTCTATCGCCAAAAGGTCCAGGACTTCTTGGCTGAAAAACTGCCTGCTGATTGGGCGGGAATGGGCTCGCTCGAAGGGGAGGAGTTCAACGAATTCGTGGATCGGTGGCGGGAGACCCTCTATGAAGCCGGATATCTCGCGCCGGGTTGGCCAACCGAATATGGCGGGGCCGGCTTGACCGCCACCGAACAGGTCATCCTGGCTGAAGAGTTCGCCCGGGCTGGGGTGCCCATGGGAGGGCTCAATGATGTCTTTGGCATCTTGATGCTCGGCAACACCTTGTTGATGCACGGAACCGAAGAACAAAAGCGCCACTATCTGCCTCGCGCCCTGTCGGGTGAAGACATCTGGTGTCAGGGCTATAGCGAGCCCGACGCTGGATCCGACTTGGGCAATGTTGGGCTAAAAGCGGTTCTCGATGGCGATCAGTGGATTCTCAACGGACAGAAGATCTGGACATCGGCGGGCCAGTTTGCCGACCACATCTTCACCCTGGCTCGCACCGATCCTGATGCGCCCAAGCACAAGGGCATTTCCTTCCTCTTGGTCGATATGCGCCAGCCGGGCATCGAGGTCCGCCCGATCAAGATGATCTCCGGTGGTGAAGAGTTCAACGAGGTCTTCTACACCGATGTGGTCGTTCCCAAGGAGAATGTCGTCGGTGGAGTCAACGAGGGATGGCGAGTGGCCATGTCCCTTCTCGGATTCGAGCGCGGCGAAGCTGCTGCGACCATGCCGATCCGATTCCAGGCCGAGATCGACCGGCTCTTCGCTCTGGCCAAGGAGCGCGGCGTCGCCGGCGATCCGGTCGTCCGTCAGAAACTGGCGTGGGCCTATTCCAAGGTTCAGATCATGCGGTACAACTCGCTGAGGGTCTTGACCCAGTTCCTCAACGGGCATTTCCCCGGTCCCGATGCGGCGATCGGCAAGCTCTATTGGAGTGAATACCATCGCGTGGTCACCGAATTGGCGGTCCACATCTATGGTGCGCAGGGGATGCTGATCGAGGGGCGTGAACCACCCTCGGTCTTTGGCCCCGACGATGCGGGAGCGGCCAATTCGACGGCCTCGTGGGTCACGACCTTCCTCAATGCTCGATCGGGCACGATCTATGCCGGCTCGTCGGAGATCCAGCGCAACATCATCGGTGAGATGGTGCTCGGCTTGCCCAAAGAGCCACGACCGCGCTCCTAGGGCCGCTCGCAGGCGTGATCTCCATGTCCGGCTCATCCCGATCGCCGGTGGCCTGGCGTCCGGTTCGGGCAAGGGTCGGTGAGATCCACGCGATGGATCCCTTCCGAGGCGCCGATGCGGTGGTACCGGCGGTGTGGTGGTGCGATCCGACCGATTCGGCAGTGGTACTCGGATCGCGGCAGGCCGACGGGATCGTCGACACCGAGCGCTGCCAGCGCGCCGGACTCTCGGTGGTGCGTCGCCGTTCTGGTGGGGGAGCGGTCCTCATCATTGCCGGAGCGGTCGGTTGGATCGATCTGGTGCTTCCTCATGGCATCGCCCCCGACGATGTGAGGGGTTCGATGATCTGGGCTGGGGAGCTGATCGCTGAGGCGGCGGAGATGACCGGTGAGGTGAGGGTGCATCGCTCGGCCATGGTGGAGACCCCCTGGTCGCCGTGGGTGTGTTTTGCTGGGCTGGGGCCTGGCGAGGTGGTGGTCGATGGACTCAAATCGATTGGATTGAGCCAGCGTCGCACCCGCCACGGTGTGAGGATCCAAGCCATGTGGTATCGCCGCGCCGTGGCTGGCGAGGTGGTCACCTACCTCACCAGTGGTCATCCCTCGGGGCCATTGCCCGAGGTCGGGGTGGCGGCCATGGTGGACCCCCACTCCCTGGCGATCGCGGTCGCCGATCTTGTGTCGCACTCGTAAGGGGTTGAACGCGGCTCGATAACGAACATAAGTACGTGAAAAACCTTGATCTACCTCGGGGAATACTGGGGAAGAATGGGGCGATCTGGTTGATTTTGGGGTGATGGTCCTCTAGTCTCGTCGTCATTCGGAAGCGGTCCGCTACAGCCGTTTTCGTCACAGTTGGCCGGTCGCGAGAAGAAAGGTGAGGGTGTGTTCGTTGGTGAATACGTCCGCAGCGTTGATGGCGCTGGTCGTCTCGCCCTGCCTGCTGGATTGCGTGCCGGTTTTGATGG
>PDSL01000002.1 GCA_002748455.1 Ilumatobacter coccineus | reverse complement strand
GAACGCACCGGTAGCTGATGCCAAGAAGGGCACCGTGATGGCGGCCATCGAGTCACCCCAGCCAAAGTCACCGATGATCTCGGCCAAGGCGATGATCGAGATCTCGGTGGGCATCATCAGGGTCACCAGGACGAACCAGAAGATGACCCAGCGTCCCCGGAAGGTGAAGTGGACGAAAGCCATACCAGCCAAGATGGCGGTGATCGCCTTACCGACGGTGATGATGATCGCCTGGATCGTCGAGTTCAGCATGAACCGGCCAAGATTCCGGTTCTCCCACACATGGATGAAATTCTCTTTGAGGCTCGATCCGGGGGTGAGCTGGTGGCCGAAGTACTCGGTGTTCGACTGGGTCGACACCAACATGGCGTAGAGCAGGGGCGCGCCGATGACCACGACCAGAACGACCAAGGTCACATGGGTGTACCACCGAGGACGTGTCCCCGGTGCACCCTTGGGACGGCTCGTACGGACGGGGGCCGGGTTAGCTGCCATAGTGAACCTTCTTTCCCGTCGTCTGGAACTGCCACATGGTCAGCGCCACCACCCCAGCAAAGAGCAGCATCGATTGAGCGGCCCCTCGACCGAGATCACCCTCGGTGGAGAAGACCCGAATGATCTCGTACATCGAGACCGAGGTGTCGCCAGCCGGGCCGCCCTTGGTGAGATAGTCGATCGTGCCGTAGGTCTCAAAGAAGGCGTAGGTCAGATTGGTGACCACCAAGAAGAAGGTCACCGGCGAGAGGGCCGGGATCACGATATGGCGGAACCGGTTCCAGGATCCAGCTCCATCGATCATGGCTGCTTCGATCTGGTCCATCGGGATGGTCTGGAGACCGGCGATATAGAACAAGAGGTTGTAGCCGAGGGTCTTCCAGATGCTGGCCAAGATGACCACGACCTGGGCTAACCACCCGCTGCTTCGGTAGTCGGGAAGATCCCAACCGAACAGACCACTGGTGAGGTGGTCGATGATGCCGGTGTTGGCATCGAACATGACGAAAAAGATCAAACCCGCAATCGGTGGGCTGATCGCGTAGGGCCACACCAAGAGGGTTCGATACACGCTGGCGCCTCGTACCGGTTGATAGGCGATGAAGGCGATACCGAGGGCAGCGATCAGGCCGAGGACAACGATGCCCCCGGAGATGATCATGGTGACCACATAGACCTTGCGGTAATCCTCGGTGAACAAGAAGGCCAGGGCGACCAAGCCGGAGCCGACCGAGATCGTCGACATCCACGGCCTCAACACTTCAGCCCAACCTTCGGAGCGAAGCGCCAGGGTTCGTCCGGCGACGATGGCGACCACCATCACCACGACAAAGACGATGACCAACCAACCCCGTGATGGGCCGATCAGCTCGGTGAAGTTGGAGACACAGCGGGGTGCAGTGCGCGGGGCGCTACGGCGAGCCAGCCGGGTGGAATAGGTAATCGTCTTGAGGGCTGGCCAATACAAGAAGAAGACGAGAACCGCCAGGGTCGGCGACAAGAGGAGCCAGGGGATCCAGCGGCGACCCCCAAAGTGACCATGGCTGGCAAATTCAGGACGCTCCTGGGTGGGGGCTAAGACCCCATTGGCGATGCGAACGCCGAGATAGGCGCCCCAAGGCTCCGATGACGGCGGCCCACACCCGGCGGCCGCCGGCGCTCTTCACAACGAAGGCGCCGGCGGCAGTGCCGATTGCGACCGCGAGGATGGACAGTAGGGACACCTAGCGTCCCTTCCTAGCTGTCGACCAGATGTTCACTGTCAGTCGGCGTACAAGAGGTTGTACTCATCCAACAGCATCTGGGCTTCCTTCTGGGCCTCAGCCATCCGGGTTGCCGGATCGAGATCGTTGACCAGGATGTCTTCGATCGCTCCGGTCACCACGGTGCGGATAGCCACGAAGTTGCCGACCAGGGCGCCAGCGGTTGCTGCACTCGACGGAGCAGCGTCGAGCTGGGCGTTAGCGATGCGCGAGTTCGGGTTCTCGTCGAACCAGCCCTCTTCCTCGAGCAGGGCAACACCACTATTGGTGATCGGGATGTAGCCGGTCTGGCGGTGCCAGTCAGCGGCATTTTCGGGATTCGACAGGAAGTTGACGAAGGCCACTGCACCATCGGTCGTCGCCTGGTCGAGACCGTCGACCACCCAGTTGGTGGCACCGCCGATGATGTTGCCACCCTCGGCACGGTCCTGGTTGTGGGGCATGAAGGCCGCTTCAACGACGAATCCACCGTTCTTGCCCTCATCGGTCAGCGCTGTCGTGTCCGACGAGGAATAGATCAGGAAGGGGATGTTCTGAGCAGCGAAGAGGTCATAGGTGCCGCCCCAGTCGTTCTGGGTACCGGTATAGACGTAGTACCCCTTGTCCTGCATCTCCTTCCACCACGACACATAGTCAACAACCGCGTCGGAGTCGAGCTGGACCTCGGTGGCCCGGGCAGACCGACCGTTGTCGTTGTTGACGAGGGTGGCACCCTGCTGGGCAACCGACTGCTCGGTGAACCAGCCGTGGTTTGGCCAGGTCACGCAGGCATCGGTCGCCGCGTCGGAGGCCATGAAGGCTTCACAGGCGGCGTCGAGCTCAGCCCAGGTGGTCGGCGTGCCCTCAACACCAGCGGCATCGAGGAGGCTGCGGTTGACGAACATGATCGCCGAGGACGTGTTCCACGGCATCGAGGTAAAGGTTCCGTCGAGGGTGTAGTAGTCCTTGGCAGCCTTGACGACATCGTCGATCACGATCGGTACACCGAGGATCTCGGTGCGACCATCGATCAGGTCTTCGATATTGGCAAATACCTTGTTGCCGTTGCCATCAACGGCGTCACGGGCTTCCTGGGTGGCCGCCTCGAAGTACTGGACCACCGCTGGCGGAGTGCCCTGGTTGATGGCGCCCACCGTGGCCTCAAAAAGGGCCTCATAACTATCGAATCCGGTCACCTCAACCTCGTAGCCCTCAACGCTGGCATTGAAGTCGGCAGCGACATCCTTGGTCCAGTCCAGGCGATAGTCGGTGAACGCAACCCAGACCGGGATCTTGATCGCATCGCCGCTCGCCTCGCTGGCATCGCCGGCCTCACCGGATTCGCCGGCATCGCCGGATTCGCTGGCATCACCGGACTCGCCGGATTCGCTCGCGTCGCTGGACTCGCTGGACTCGCTGACTGACGCTTCCGTTTCGGTGTCTGCGTCGCCGGTCTTGTCCGCCGAGTCGTCAGAGCCGCACGCCGAGAACGCCATCGCGGCGACAGCGGCGAGTGCGACCACCCGCCGGGCTCGTGAACTTGCAACCATAATTGATTCCCTTCTGTCAGGTGACCAGATAGTAATTCACCACCTGCCGACCGGCACAAGCCAAGTCGAGCAAGGTAGCCATTCGGTGAAATGCCGGAAAACCGCATATGTACATCCTGAGACGACCTTCGTCATCTTGGGTTGACAACGAGGGACTGCAGCCCAAAGCCAACAAACGGTCCCCCATCACCGCGCCACACCCGATCCGGGGCTCATCCGAGTCCACCGACCCGTGCGGCATAGAGCCGAGCGAGGGATCGAGACAGGGCCTGGCTGGCCACTGCATCAGGACCCTTGCTCAGGCGCCGTTCGGCGCGTTCTCGAGCCCGCTGAGCCCGAGCGATATCGATCTCTCGGCCCAATTCAGCAATGTCGGCCAAGATCGTGACCGTGGAGTCGAGCACGTGGACAAATCCGCCGTGAACCGCCACATCGACCACCTCACCACCGGTGCGCACGATCCTGGTGTGGTTGGTCGTGAGCGCTCCCATAAACGGACTGTGACCCGGTTGGAAGGCGATCTCGCCACCCTCGACCGTGCGCGTGATCACCATTGTGGCCGACTCGTCCACGAGGATCTCATCAGGATCAACAACCACCACCCTCATCACCATGTGCTACCCATCCTTGCCTTGATCAGCTTGATATCAAGCCAGAGTGTTCCAATCACCAACCGGTTCGTGCAGCATCGAGACGAGCTTGAGCCCGGCTGAGTGCGCTCACCGCTTCGGCATCGTGTTGGTGCCGAAGCCGGTCTTCAGCTCGCTCCTTGGCCCGCTGGGCCCGATCAATATCGATGTCTGAGCCCAATTCAGCAGCATCAGACAGGATCGACACCGTATTGTTGGACACCTCCACAAACCCACCGTGAACGGCAACATCTTGGACCGACCCATCGGCGAGATAGATCCGGGTGTGGTTATTGTCGAGGACCGCCAGAAAGGCAGCGTGGTTGGGTTGGAAGGCGATCTCGCCACCCCCCAATGTGCGCGTGATCACCATCGTGGCTTGGCCCGAGTACAACACCCGTTCGGGTGAGACCACTTCGACGGTCATCGGCTCAGACACGGCTTATCCCTTCAGTGCCTTCGCCTTGGCCAGCACCTGGTCAACACCGCCAACATTCAAGAAGGCCTGCTCGGGAACATCATCAAGGTCACCCCGCAGGATGGCTTCGAAGCTTTCGACGGTTTCTTCGACCGGAACGAACTCACCATCGATGCCGGTGAAGACCTTGGCCACATAGAACGGCTGGGACAAGAACCTCTGGATCTTACGAGCCCGACTCACGGTGAGTCGATCCTCATCAGAGAGTTCATCAAGACCCAGAATGGCGATGATGTCTTGGAGTTCCTTATAGCGCTGGAGGGTTTCTTGGACTCCGCGAGCGACCCGATAGTGGTGTTCACCCACGATCTCCGGCGACAGGATCGTCGAGGTCGATGCCAACGGGTCGACCGCTGGATAGATCCCCAGCGAAGCCACCTGACGAGAGAGCTCGGTGGTGGCATCAAGGTGGGTAAAGGTGGTGAACGGGGCCGGGTCGGTGTAGTCGTCAGCGGGCACATAGACCGCCTGCAGCGAGGTAATCGAGCGACCCTTGGTCGAGGTGATCCGCTCCTGGAGCTGACCCATCTCATCGGACAAGGTTGGCTGATAGCCCACCGCTGAAGGCATACGACCAAGCAGGGTCGAAACCTCGGAGCCAGCCTGGACAAAGCGGAAGATATTGTCGACGAAGAGCAGCACATCTTGATGCTGGACATCGCGGAAATACTCGGCCATCGTCAACGCCGACAGGGCCACCCGGAGGCGCACCCCCGGCGGCTCATCCATCTGGCCAAAGACCAGAGCAGCCTTTTCGAACACCCCCGATTCCATCATTTCGAGACGAAGGTCGGTGCCTTCACGGGTGCGCTCCCCCACTCCAAACACCGACACACCGCCGTGCTGGGAAGCAACCCGGTTGATCATCTCGGTGATCAAGACCGTCTTGCCCACACCAGCACCGCCGAAGAGGCCGATCTTGCCACCGGCCAGATAGGGGGTCAGCAAGTCGATGACCTTGATCCCGGTGGGGAACATGCGAGCCGAGGGCTCGAGAGCATCAAAGCTGGGGGCTGGGCGGTGAATGTCCCACCGCTCCATCTGGTCAAACCCTTCGGGCTTGCTGTCGAGGGCATCGCCCCACACGTTCCACACGTGGCCGAGGACCTTGTCGCCGACCGGCACCTGGATGCCGTGGCCGGTATTGCGCACCGGCGTGCCACGCTTGAGGCCGTCGGTGGGCTTGAGGCAGACCGCCCGTACCCGGCCACCGCCGAGCTGTTGGGCGACCTCGGCGAGCACCTTCTGGGTCTCGCCGTCAACCTCGACCTCAAATTCGATCGCCGCGTTGAGTTCGGGAAGGGCGCTGAGCGGAAACTCGACGTCGATCACCGGTCCGGCGATACCGACGACTCGGCCGTCTTGCAGTTGGTTATCGGTCATGGTCATGACTCGGATGTCTCCTTGATGGCGTTAGATCTGGTCGTCGGGATACTTGTCGTTGTGGAGACGACGGGCCTGTCCCTGCCAGTCGTCACGTTGGATTCGGCCTTCGAAACTGAGATGGTCATCGATGCGATCCATCTCGGCGTCATCCCAGGTGGTGATCTCTTTGTAGGTGAAAATGCCCAGCTCGTGGAGTCGAGCGTTGAGAACCGCACCGACCCCCTTGATCAGGGTGAGGTCATCGGCTTCGGTCGAGCCGGAATCAGCGATGGGCGCCGTCGTGTCGATCGGGGGAAGATCAAGATCGATCTCGACATACTTCTCATCGCGGTCATCATCAGCCCCGAGAGCTTCAGCACCACCGACGATCTCCATGATCTCGGTGGTGATCGAATCCTGACGGGCCCGATTCATCACGATCGAGAGGTTCTTGATCAGCTCTTCAGCATTGTCGGTCGCCGACTTCATCGCCCGCTGACGGAAGGCGTGCTCGGATGCTGCGGCGTTGAGGAGGGCTGCATACACCCGAGCCTCGACATAGCGAGGCAAGAGATTGTCGAGGATCGCCGTGGGGTCGGGCTCGAATTCATAGCTCTGAGCCGCTCCGTTGGCGGCTGGACGGCCATCGCCCCCAGCGACGGTCTCCGGCGTCAAGGGCACGAGAGGACGGCGAACCACTTCTTGGCGTCCCGGGGTGACAAAGCGGGTATAGACCAATTCGACCTGGTCAACATGGCCACTGGCATAGAGCTCGATCACATGGCTAGCGATCGCCTTGGCATCGGCGTAGGTGGGATTGTCGCTAAAGCCCTGGAAGGTTTTCCCGATCTGATACTCGCGGAATCGGAAATAGGTATCGACCTTGCGACCGACCGTGATGATCTCGTACTCACGCCCAGCAGCGACCGCGGCCTTGATCTCACCCTCGGTGGCCCGCTGGACACCAGCGTTATAGCCACCACACAGGCCACGATCAGCAGCGATGGCGACATAGCCGGACACCTTGACCGGAGATCGACCAACCAGGAGTGGCGATGTGGAATCGGCCCCGACCGCAGCCAGGTCTTTGACCACCTCGGTGATCAACTCAGAATAAGGAGTTGCCGCCTTCACCCGCTGCTGAGCCTTGACGATGCGCGACGCGGCGATCAGTTCCATGGCGCGAGTGATCTTCTTGGTCGATTGCATCGACTGGATACGACCCCGAAGAGCCCTCTCCTGGCCACCGGCCATCAGCGATCACCTCCAGGCATCGCGGGGATACGACCACTCACCATCATTCGGTGGGCAGCGTCTTTGGGGTTGTAGCGTCACCGACCTGGTCGGCATCGACCGAGGCAGGGTCGACCGCATGGCCGCCCGATCCATCGGCTTGGAACAAGGCGGTAAAGGCATCGACCGCGGCGGCGAGCTCATCGGGCAGGCCGCCTGAACGCATCTCAGCCAGCAGGCTGGCGTGGCGGGTGCGCATGAACTCGACCAATTCGCGCTCGAAGCGGCCGACCTCATCAACATCGATCTCATCGAGATAGCCCTTGGTGCCAGCAAAGATCGAAACGACCTGCTCTTCGACCGGCATCGGGCTATTGAGGGGCTGCTTGAGGAGTTCGACCAAGCGATAGCCCCGCTCGAGCTGGGCCTTCGACACGGCGTCGAGTTCGGACCCGAAGGTCGCGAACGCTTCAAGCTCACGGAACTGGGCGAGGTCCAACTTGAGGGTTCCGGCCACCGACTTCATCGACTTGACCTGGGCAGCGCCACCGACTCGGGACACCGAGATACCCACATCGACCGCTGGACGCACACCGGACTTGAAGAGATTGTCCTGGAGATAGACCTGACCATCGGTGATCGAGATCACATTGGTGGGGATATAGGCCGACACATCGCCAGCCTTGGTCTCGATGATCGGCAAGGCGGTCAACGAACCGCCGCCGTTCTCATCGGAGAGCTTGGCCGCCCGCTCCAAGAGACGGCTGTGGAGATAGAAGACATCGCCGGGATAGGCCTCACGACCCGGGGGGCGACGCAGGAGCAAGGAGAGCTGACGATAGGCCTCGGCCTGCTTGGACAGGTCGTCATAGACCACCAGGGCGTGCTCGCCATTTTCCATCCACTCTTGACCCATCGCGCACCCGGCATAGGGGGCGAGATACTTGAATGGTGCTGGATCTGCAGCCGGCGCCGTGACGACCACGGTGTAGTCCATCGCTCCGTGCTGGCGCAGAATCTCAACGGTTTGGGCAACCGTTGACCCCTTCTGCCCAATCGCGACATAGATGCACTTCACCCCTTGACCCTTCTGGTTCAAGATGGTGTCGATCGCCACGGTGGTCTTACCGGTCTTGCGATCGCCGATGATCAGCTCGCGCTGGCCCCGACCGATCGGGGTCATCGCATCGATGGCCTTGATACCGGTTTGGAGGGGCTCGTGCACCGGCTTGCGCCCCATGATGCCCGGCGCCTGGATCTCCATCCGGCGAAGATGGGCACCAACCAGATCGCCTCGACCATCAACCGGCTCGCCGAGGGCGTTGACCACCCGACCCAAGACACCGTCGCCGACCGGGATCGACAGGATGCGCCCGGTGGAGGTCACCGTTTGGCCTTCTTCGATATGGCTGGTGTCGCCGAGAACGACCGCACCGATCGAGTCTTCATCGAGGTTGAGCGCCAATCCGATCGTCGAGTCTTCAAACTCCAAGAGCTCGTTCACCGAGGCATCAGGCAATCCCGACACCCGGGCGATCCCGTCGCCGATCTCGGTGACCCGGCCGACGGTACGAGCGGTCAGCGAGCTATCGGAGAGATCAAGGTTCTTCTTGATTGCCGCCGCGATCTCGGCGGCGGAAATGGTGAGTTCTGCCATTGGGTACTCCCTAACGATCCGCCATGTCTAGAGGCGGCCCTTCAACTGCTCGACTCGGTTACGAACACTTCCGTCGATGACGGTGTCGCCGATGGTGGCGACCAGACCGCCGACGATCGAGGGATCGACGACGACTTTGAGATTGATTTTCTTGCCGGTGGCCCGACCAAGGGCCTCGGTCAGGCGATCCTGCTGATCGTCGGTGAGGGCGACAGCGCTGCGCACTTCGGCCAGCTCACGCTGGTGTGACTGGGATGCCCGAGCCACGACTCGATCGATGATGGCCGGCAGGTCGCGACCCCGCCCTGAGCCGACCACCATGGCCACCAGCTGGGTGGTCGTCGCGGTGGCCTTACCGCCGAGGAGGTCCTCGACGATGCCCTGGCGGGTTGCTGCCGGGATCATGGCACTTCAAACAGGGCGGTGGCGTATCCCTCGATACGGGCGGTGCTCATGAACCTGCTCCTACCTTGGTGATGAAGGCCTCGATCAGGGACTGCTGGGTCGCTTCATCAAGTCCTTGGGCGATCACCCGATCGATCGACTCGGCCGACAGCCGAGCGATCTCAGCAGCGATCTCATCGCCAGCTCGACTGGATGCGCTGGCGATATCGGCGTCAGCCCGGGCTGTTGTTTCGTCGATTTCGACCTCGAGTCGAGCCCGTCCCTCGATGAGGAGGGCTTCAGCTTGGGCATCGGCTTCAGCGAAGAGACGTTGCCGCTCAGCGGTGATGTCTCCAGCCGCTTGACGGATCTCGGCCGCTTCAGCGGTGGCCTCGTTCAGCGAGGATTCAGCATCGTCAAACTCAGCCTGGATGCGCTCGGTGCGAGCCTTAAGCGCCTTGGCCGCCATCGGCCAGGCGTATTTCCACAGGGCGGCCACGATCAAGACCGTGGCGAGGGTGCCCCAGATCAATTCATCGATTTCGGGCAGCAACCAGTGGTGGGTGACTACCTGGCCATTGCCGTCACGATGGGGACCGCCTTCGCCGGCGATCAGGATGGCGAGATACCAGTTCATCGACTCACCCCTTCTGCCATCGAGGCCTTGACCGCCGTAGTCACCACTGCTGGCTCAGGAATCCGGCCGGTGGCTTGTTCGATCGCCCGGCTGACCACGCTGGCGACCGCGGTTTCGATATCGGCCTCGATCCCATCACGCGCCGCTTGGACCCGAGCTTGGGCCACCCGGCGTCGCTCAGCGATATCAGCGTTGAGGGCTTCCATGCGTTCGGCCCGCTCGGTTTCGAGAGTGCCGCGAGCAGCGTCGATGCGCTCGTTGGCTTCAGCCTTGACCACAGCCAGCTTGGATTGGTACTCGGCCACTTCAGCTCGCGCGGCAGCCCGGGTGGCATCGGCCTGCTCATGACTGGAGCGGATCGAGGCATACCGGGCATCCATGCTGGTCTTGAGACGCGGGTACAGCACCAGGCGCATCAAGACCAAGAACACGAGGAAGGCTCCCCCACCCCACGCCAGTTCCTTGATCTCAGGAACGATGGGGTTGGGTCCGTCGCGGGGCTCGACCTCGGCGTGGGACTCGCTGGTCCCATCGTTGGCAGCGATCACTACCTCGGTCGATGTGCCCCGTTGGATGATGACGGCTTCTAGCACGTCGCCTCCTTTGAGGGGATCGATAGGAGTCTCACAAACAGATCAGAGTCCAAGCAGGATGAAGACCACGAACCCGATCAGGGCCAGCGCCTCGGTGAAGGCGATACCGAGGAACATGGTGGTGCGCACCATGCCCGATGCTTCGGGTTGGCGAGCCATCGCCTCGATCGCCTTACCAGCGACATAGCCGATACCGATGCCCGGGCCGATCGCGGCCAAGCCGTAGGC
>PDSL01000001.1 GCA_002748455.1 Ilumatobacter coccineus | reverse complement strand
GTCGCGGCTCGCCACCGATCTCCGACCCCGCCACCTGTCCTCGATCGGCCACGACATCACCCTCGACGATCTCGACACCACCCTGGACGCCGTGTTGGCCGGTGAGATCACTGGGCGCACCGTGGTCGCCCTGGTCTGATCACCGATCCGCTGACGAGGTCGCCGACAGCCAATCGGCGTAGAGCGCGCTATACCGACCACCGGCAGTGACCAGGTCATCGTGGTGGCCATCTTCAACCAGATAGCCATCATCGAACACCAAGACTCGCTCAGCCCGAGCTGCTGTCGAAAGTCGATGGGCAATGGCGATCGTGGTTCGGCCCGCGGTCAGATGACCAAGTGCCCGAGACATGCGCACCTCGGTCAGGGCATCGACCGATGAGGTCGCTTCATCGAGGATCAAGATGTCAGGATCGGCGATCGCTGCCCGAATCAAGGCCACCAGCTGGCGTTCACCAGCCGACAGCAGTTCGCCACGTTCGCCAGCCCGAGTGTTCAGCCCATCGGCGAGCGAACTCACCCAGTCGCCGACCTCAAGGCGCTCGATCACCTCAGCGATCTCGCGATCGGTTGCTGATGGCCGAGCAAACCGGATGTTGTCGATGAGGGGGACATCAAACAAGAACGGCTCCTGGGCTACCGCCACCAAGCGTTGTCGCAACTCACCATCATCCACCTGGGTGAGCGGCACTCCGCCGAGGCGTACCTCGCCCATCACCGGATCGACCAGGCGAGCGATCAAGCGACCGAGCGTGGTCTTGCCCGAGCCGGTCGCTCCCACCACCGCCACCTGCTGACCAGCGGGAATATGGAGCGAGACATCGTGAAGGACCACAGTGTCGGTCACCGGGCCAGTCGATTCGCCGTGGCGCTCAGTCCGACTTCGGTAGGCAAACGTGACATGGTCAAGATCGATATCGAGACGACCCTCGGGCAGGGGTACCGGCGAGACCGGCACCGGCGGTTCGATCGGGGTGTCCAAGACATCGAGAATCCGGCGGAATCCAGCCACCGCACTATGGGTCTGGTTGATGATCTCGGTGAACTCGGTAATCGGATCGAGCAAGCGGAAGGTCAAGAACACAAACCCGACCAGGGCACCAGCGGTCACGCCCCGGTCAAGCCCGGTCACCAGGCCGACAGCGATCACCGCGGCGATCGTGATCGACGCGAAGAGATCACCCGACGAGAACAGGAATGATCCGATCACATCGCCTCGGATCTGGGCTCGGGTCCGCTGCCGGATCGTCCGCCGAGTACGGCTGGCAAACCACTCGCCAGCATCGTAGGCCCGGATCATCTTGGCCCCGCTCACCAGATCACCCACCGATGCCAACATGTCACCATTGCGCTGGCGCACCCGGTCATAGGCCCGCACCAAGATCGGCTGGAAATGCCGGAGGAGAAAGAAGAACGGGATAGCCAGCCCGACAGCGACCAGGGCCAGCACCCAGTCGTAGGCGAACATCACCCCGACGACCACCACCATCAAAGCTGGTTCGGTCAACCAGGAGAACCCACCCCATCGCAGAAAGAGGGCCAACGATTCGATATCGCTGGTTACCCGAGCGACCAGGCCACCCCGACGTTCTTCATTGTGGTCGGCGATCCCGATCCGGTGGATGTGATGGATCATGCGCTCGCGCAAGCCGAGCAAGGACCGTTCGCCCCGAATGCCGAACCGGACGAACGCGGTTCGGCTGGCAAGCCCGGCGACGACGATCGCGATCCCTCCAATGATGACCAGGCGGGTCACCACCACCAGGTCGACCCCATCATCGGTCATCCCCCGATCGATCGCCTGTTGCAACACGATCGGCACCACGATCCGACCGGCAGATCCGATGATCGCCAGAATCCAGGTCACCACCAAGCCCTTGCGCAACTCGGGCGTTTGTGCCAGACCTCGACGCAGCACCCGGATCGCTCCATCCACCGGCGGTGGCGGCGGTTCGCTCTTGGGCGAGAAGGGATCGTTGGCTCCTCCAGAACCGTGAGGCAATTCAGCGATCGGATGACCGCTGGTGAGATCGCTCATGTCCGACTCCGATCATCATCGAAGGCACCGACCAGTTCTCGATAGGCGGGAACCGTCGACATCAAGACCTGATGGGTGTCGTGGGCGATAACCCGTCCACTATCGACAAAGACCACCGAATCGGCCAGGGCAATCGTGGAGGATCGCGATGCCACGATGACCACCGTGGTGTCGGCCAAGTCGCGGCGTAGATGGCTCAGAACCTCCGACTCGGTGGACGGATCAAGCGCCGAGGTGGTGTCATCCAACAACAAGAGCTGGGGCTTGAGGATCAAGGCTCGGGCGAGCGCGAGGCGTTGGCGTTGACCGCCGGACAGCGACACCCCTCGCTCGCCGACCAAGGTGGCCAATCCCTCGGGGAGGCTGGCGACAAAATCATCGGCACAGGCTTGGCGAAGGGCAGCCCAGATCTCCTCATCGGTCACCCGTGGGGATCGTTCAACGATCTCCTCATGCCCCAGATCGGTGACATGGCCGTGGCGAACACCGACAGTGACATTGTCGCTGACATCACCCCCAAAGAGAAAGGCCTCTTGGAACACCACCGTGGTGCGCCCCGGAGCGTGGGCGACCGACCCGGCGGTCGGCTGAACCAAGCCGGCCACGAGTTCGATGATCGTGGTCTTCCCACTCCCGGTTGAGCCGACGATGGCGGTGATCGTTCCCGCCGGAAACGCCAGATCGATATCGGTCAGGGTGGGTGTGTCCTCGTCAGGGAACTGGAAGGTGACGCCCTCCAGTTGGGCACCAAGACCGGCTGGAGCGATGGCGACCACGCCCATCGGATCGGGGTCGAGGGGCTCATCGACCACGGCGCGCATCCGGCGATATCCGGCATACGACTGGGGCAGCTCAGCCATCGCGAACCCGATCAGGTGCAAGGGGAGCCCCATCAAGGCAAAGAGATACAAAAAGGCCGACAGTTCACCGATCGTGACCTCACCACCGGCCACCCGATGCGCCCCGACATAGACCAAGACCGCCCCGATCAGGGCGGGGATCGCTTCGAGGAGAGCTTCGAAGGTCCCCCTCAACCGGGCAGCGCGAATACGCGCCTCGGTAATCACCTCAGCATCGGCGGTCAAGCGAACGGTTTCGGATTCACCAGCCCCATACACCTTGACCAGCTGAACCGCCTCAAAGCTCTCATGCACCGCTCCCGAGAACACCCCCAAGGCATCTTGGGCAACCCGAAAGTGGCCGCTGGCCTTGTTCTCATAGACGATGCTGATGGCGATAAAGAGGGGGAAAATCACTGTCGCCACAGCGCCGAGCACCAGATCGGTTCGCATCATCCAGGTGGTGGCGATCACCACCAAGGCGACGGTGCTGGTAGCAAACGGCAGCGGGGCCATCACCTTGGCCGCGGCATCAGCATCAACCCCGGCGCGGGCGATCAGTTGGCCATCGGATTGGCGGTGATGCCAGGTGGCCGGCTGGGCGACATAGCGCTCGACCACGCCAGTGGCCAAGGAGCCAGCGATGCGGGCCTCGGTCATGGCGGCAAACGCACGACGAGTGACCACCCCGACCGCCCGGATGAACCCGATCAGGACCACAGCGCCCAATCCGGCGACCACACTGGCGGTGGCCACCCGACCGGTGTCAAAGCTGGGAATGATGACCCGATCGATCACCCATTGGATCGCCATACTCGACGCCACCATCGAGAGGGCAAACACCAAGGCACCTCCGACCGCACTCACGAAGGTACGGGGATGGAGGGCGATGATGCTCCGCAAGAACCGGGCATAGGAGCGAAACCGTGACCGTTCCGCGATCTCCGGCGCAGCTGACTCACTCACATCACTCGGCTCCACTCATCCGCCATGGTCATTCATCGTATTCGGGCAGCTCATCGGGCCAAGAACGCGCCTGGCCAACACCACGGGGAGTGCTCCCCGTCCCGATCACCGATGGACCAGAGCATGTCTCGCCCATCACCGCTAGGCTTGCAGCGTCATATCCACCCTGCTCCATCTCTCCAGATGGGGCCCCAGGTCG